>PYEQ01000054.1 GCA_003017785.1 filamentous cyanobacterium CCP5
CCGCTGCACCTGCGGTCGCCCGAATGGAATCCAAACACCGGTGCCACCGCTGTTACTTAGGGTTAAATCTTGGATCTGGCTGTGGCCAGACAGCACCAGGCAAACAGCTACCTGGCCGCTGTCGGCAGCCTGCCAAAGCCCCCCGCCCTGAATCATGGCGGGCGACTGGGAACGGCGGCTGCGGAGACTCACCCCGTCTGGCACCACCAGCGGAAACTGCTCTCCGTTCTGCTGGCTATAGGTGCCTGGTGTCAGCTCTAGGGTCATGCCTGACTGAGCCTGTTGGAGAGCCGCCGTCAGGGTCGACACTGCCCCCGCTATGGGGCCATCGGTGCCGGGCTGGACGATGAGACTTTGGCCGATCGCTGGTGCCAAGCTGAGTCCTTTACTAGAGAGAATTAAAAATACAGAGGGTCTACGGAGTAATCGCAGAGCTGGAAGTATTTTCTCTTAAACTCTAGCTATGTCCACAGACAATTTTGAGCCAGAGATGGATTTGATTACGGCCGTAATCGGCATCAATTTAGCGCTGGCGGGACTGTGCTTCTGGGCTGCTTGCCGATTCTGGCACCTGCGCTGCCAGCTGGTGCAGGTGAGCGATCGACTCAGCGAGGTTTTGTACCAGGCAGCTCAGCTGGACACCAGGGGACTGCCGGGGCTGATTTTGCAGGGTCGCCAAAGCACGGCTGCTGTGCGTCGCCAAGGAGCTATCTTACAGCGTCAACTCAGCCTCATCGGCCAGGGTCTGGCCCTGCTCGGCTGGCTGCAGCCTGGACAGCGGTGGCGGCGATGGTCAAGAGCGCAACGGTCTCGCAGCCGGTAGCAGGCTAAGCTAAGCTATTCCACACCCATTGGTAAGTTAGAGGAAACACCATGGCCGGTAAAGCATCTGGAGCCTTTCTCGGCGGCCTCGTTCTGGGGTCTACCGTAGGCGCCCTGGCAGGGCTGCTGTTGGCGCCACGCACGGGGCGAGAAACCCGGCGAATTCTTAGAAAGTCAGCGGATGCTCTACCAGAGCTGGCAGAGGATCTCTCTGCTAGCCTAGCCCTCCATGCCGATCACATTTCAGATACGGCACTGCAAAATTGGGAGCATACCCTACAGCGACTGCGGCTGGCGATCGCCGCCGGACAGGCCGCCAGTCAAGCTGAATACGAAACCCTCAGCGATCGCGCCGTCCCTGATCTGGAAGCCCAAGCGGGCCCAACGACTCCCCAGGAATGAGTATTTCCCCGACGTAGATGCTGTGGCAAATCCTCTGTTTTGGCTAGGACTATCGGTGCTGCTAGTGGCTATTGGCTTGCTAGCACTGCTGCTGGTGGTGGCCGCAATGCTGAGGGAGCTCAGCCGCGCTTCCCGCAGTGCCGAACGGCTATGCGAGATCCTGGCCCGAGATCTGCCCCCCACCCTCGAGGCGATTCGCCTGACCGGCCTAGAAATTACTGAACTCACGGACGATGTCAATGAAGGAGTGCACCATGCGGGGCAAGTGGTGCGACAGATTGACCAGGGCTTGTCCACCGCCCGCCACCAGGCCGAGCAGATGCAGGTGGGGAGTCGCAGTCTATGGGCAGGAGTAAAAGCCGCCTGGCGTGTCTGGCAGGCTCCCCCGCGCCGTAAACGACCTCGAAGGCTCCATAGCCGCCATGGAGAAGGAAGTTCTTCGCGGCCCGGCCATCCCCCTCCTGTCAGTTCCCCAGCCGCTGCCCAGGGCAGAACTCCGCCAGCCTCAAAGGCAAGGCCAAGTCCGCCTCCAGGGTCGCCCAGAGCAGCACAGCCCCCGAAATCAGCCCCTGAACAGCCACCGACTGCAGATGCCCAAAACAGTCCAACCCGACCCTTTGACCGGGTAGATTGACGGTTTGTCAAAGCAGTTCTTAAGATGAGAGACAGATTAACAAGTGTTAACAAACGGCGAGCATTCACCGATCCGAAGTTGGGATTTCGGGAAAACTCGATTCATTTAGGTGTGACCAAGCTTTCTATGGGCATTTTTTCTTTCTCGGTCCATTCTCGTCTGTTCAAAGCTACCTGGGCTCTGGCGGTAGCCGTAGCTGTGTGGATCGCCGCCCCGGCCATGGCCAACGCCTATGACAATCCCGATCTGCTGCCTAGGGAACCGACGGCCATCATCGATTTAGCCAAGTCCTTGAGCACCGGTCAGGAAGAGAGCCTCAATAGTCAGCTAGAGCAGTTGGAAGCAGAAACCGGCTGGAAGCTGCGGGTATTGACCCAGTACGATCGCACTCCAGGACGCGCTGTTAAAGATTTTTGGGGCCTCGATGATCACAGCATCATGCTGGTGGCCGATCCCCGTGGCGGCAACTTGCTCAACTTCAGCGTGGGGGATGCTGTCTACGATTTGCTGCCCCGCACCTTTTGGATTGAACTGCAGACCCGCTATGGCAATCAGTTCTTCGTTAGGGAAAACGGCGAAGACAATTCTATTTTGCAGGCCTTGGGCTCGATCGAAACCTGTCTACGCCAGGATGGCTGTCAGGTGGTTCCAGGCCTCCCCCAGGAGCAGTGGATCTTGACCCTGATTACCTCCGTCGTGGGCGGCGTTGTCTGCGGGTTTGCGGCCCATCCCCGCAAGGAAGGCCAGGTAGTCGCCTGGCAGTGGATCCTGATTTTTTCCCCCTTGTGGGGCATATTATTCGTCGCCTTTGGAATTGGCCCCGTGGTTACTCGCACCAGCGATGCCCTACCGTTGGTGCGCAATGTCGCTGGCTTTCTGATTGGCCTGCTGGTGGCCTATCTAACTCCGGCTTTTGGTGGCTCTTCAACCTCCGAGACCTAGGGCAGGACTGGGGACAGGGCGTCATCCCCCTTGAAACCATAGGCTAAGCGCAGGATTTAGAGTTGCGATCGCACCACCGACTGGATACACTGAGCCCAGCACGCTAACCCTGCGATAGGTGGGTCATGGAATGGCACGTTACGGATGCCCAGAGTTTACGAGTCATTGATCAGGAGATAGGACAGCACACCTTCTCCCCCTCTGAGTACGCCATTGTTCGCCGGGTTATTTATGCTACCGCTGACTTTGAGTACAAGTCCTTAATCCATTTTTCCGACCAGGCTCTCCAGTCGGGAGCTGCCGCCCTAGCTGCTCGAACCACCATCATCGTGGATGAACCCATGGTGCAGGTTGGCATCACCCCAGGTATTCAGGCTACCTTTGCTAACCCGGTATACTGCAGCATGGATGCGCTCACCCGTCCGCAGAAAGATAAAAGCCGGGCTGCTTGGGGCATTGAGACCCTGGCCCAGCGCTATCCGGAAGGGATTTTTGTGATTGGTTCCTCCCAGTCGGCCCTAGAAGCGCTGGTCAATCTGATTGAGGCTGACAAAGTCCGGCCCGCCCTAGTCCTAGGGACTCCCGCCGGACTGCTGGATGTCGAACCCCTCAAAGCCCGTCTGCAAGACAGCCTCATCCCCCACATCCGGATTCATGGCCGCAAAGGCAGCGCCGTAGTAGCCGCCGCCATTTTAGACGGCCTTGTGGAGCTGGCCTGGCAAGCCTATGGTCGCGATCACGCCAAATTTGTTTAACGAGTTGCCCTGCGTCACGCCCAACCCCTCTGCCAATCAGACCTGTGTCGTTACTGTCTAAGGCCGATAGCTACAGCTATCGGCCTTAGACAGCTTTCGGCAATCAATCGGTGCAGCCGCGGTTTTCTATCACACCGTCAGGCATAACAGTTTCGCAAAAAACAGCCTGACTACGGTTAACTCCCCGCAGGTTGGCATTTAACAGGTTAGCCCCGCTGAGATCGGCTGCCCCTAAGTTAACGCTGAGCATAATCGCCCCTTCGAGATTAGCGTCTTTTAGATTGGCATCTTCCATTTTCGCCTGGGTCAGCTCGGCCTCTCGCAGGTCTGCCCCTTCCAGATTTGCTAGTCGTAGATTAGCTCCATTGAGCTGAGCGCGATAGAGAGAAGCTCCCTGCAAATCAGCCGATTCCATGTCAGCCAAAATTAGATTTGCTCCCCCTAGGTTGGCCTCCTTCAGATTAGCCCTCTGGAGAACGGCGATTTTCAAATTGGCTTTTTCCAAATCTGCTCCGGCTAAATCCGCTTCATCCAAAATACAAACCGGACATTCATTGAAGCTGAGCAGCTTGTCTACGTCATCAGGAATAGCCGCTTGAGCCTCGGTAGGCAGGCCCAAACAGACCATTCCCACGAGGCAAAGTAGCAGTAGTAGGCGTTTCATAAGTGAATAGCGTCTTGATCTGAGTCGCTCCCATTCTCCCATCCCTTGGACGACTCCTGGATAAGCAGTGGTCGGCGTGCTCCGCCCCGCAGGATAAATCACAGCCAAGATTGATTCACTGAGTTTAAATGATTAGATTTGAACTTCCATAGGTAGGTTCACCGCTCCAAAAGGTGGTCTGCCGGGAGGGCCGATAGGGGGGCCACTGGCGTAATCCCTGGGCGTTGCTCAAGGTGACCGGCGGAGGAAATCCTAGTCCAATGCACAGATGGGTCAAGGCCGATTGAAAGTCTGGCCCGTGACCGGCTCCTGAAACCGCATGGGCAAATTCATGGACAACCACCCTGAGCCAGTCCTCGGGAGAAATTTGACCCACATCAATAATCAGGGCGATCGGCGATATATCTAAATTGCAAAGCCCCGCTAGCTTCAAGTCTGGCTGCAAGACAAGCCCGAGAGGAAAAGCCCAGGGTCTTATCGGCGGGCAGGTTGTTAAAAAACAGTCGAAACAGCTCTGGGTCAGTTCCCAAAGCCGCTGATTGAGGCGATGGATATTCTGGCCGATCCACACCAGGCGACGACGCCAGATAGCAGAGTCGATATCGAACCTGAGATGGCGATAGGGAATCAGCGGTTGAATCTGCTGATAGTAGCTATATCCGCGCTCCAGCCAGCGCTCCTCGCTCCACTCAGGGAGGGAGGGGGGTAGCTGATACCAGTCAGAAGGGAGGACAGGCGGAACCATGGCGACTTCATATAGACATGTGACGGAACATTACAGGTGCTTGAACTGACCGCCAAAACAAAGCGTAGACTTTATAAGCAGTCCGGATCGGCTCCATCAGCCCGTTTGGGATAACTGCGGAAATGGCATGGCGTCTGGTCTATGGTTCAGAGCGATGCCATTTGCTGTCAAAATTCTAAGCCCATACCCTTCTGAACAGACGCTATGTTCCCTATTCACCGTCCTCGTCGCCTGCGCAGTCATTCTCAGCTTCGCCGCATGGTTCAAGAGCATGTGGTGACCACGGCGGATTTGATGTATCCCCTGTTTGCGGTGCCGGGAGAAAGCGTGGCCCGTGAAGTCAAGTCGATGCCGGGGGTCTACCAGCTCTCCATCGACAAAATTGTGGAAGAGGCTAAGCAGGTTTACGACCTAGGGATTCCTGGGATTATTTTATTTGGCATTCCTGAAGACAAAGATGTTGAGGCCACCGGGGCCTGGCATGACTGCGGCATCGTGCAAAGAGCGACGACAGCGGTTAAGGAGGCGGTGCCCGATCTAGTCGTTGCCGTGGACACCTGCCTGTGTGAGTACACTTCCCACGGCCATTGCGGCTACCTCGAGGTGGGGGATCTGGCGGGCCGGGTACTCAACGACCCAACCCTGGAGCTGCTAAAGAAAACCGCCGTCTCCCAGGCCCAGGCCGGGGCCGATATCATTGCCCCTTCTGGGATGATGGATGGGTTTGTGCAGGCGATTCGCGCCGGACTCGACGAGAATGGGTTTGAGAATCTGCCGATTCTGTCCTACGCCGCTAAGTATTCTTCTGCCTACTATGGCCCTTTCCGGGATGCGGCGGATTCAGCGCCCCAGTTTGGAGATCGCCGCACTTACCAGATGGACCCGGCCAACGGCACCGAAGCTCTAAAGGAAATTGCCCTGGATATTGCCGAAGGGGCGGACATGCTGATGGTGAAGCCAGCCCTGGCCTATATGGATATTATCTGGCGGGTGAAGCAGGCCACGAATCTGCCGGTGGCGGCCTACAACGTGTCAGGGGAATACTCCATGGTCAAGGCAGCGGCCCTCAACGGCTGGATTGACGAGAAAAAAGTAGTGATGGAAACCATGACCGGCTTCAAGCGGTCCGGAGCCGATTTAATCTTGACCTACCACGCTAAAGACGTGGCCCGTTGGCTGGCGGAGTAGATATGGCCGGTACTCTCTACCGCTGGCTGCGGCTACGCTCAGTCAGCAGGTTTGGCCAACGGCTACGTTCAACTAGCGGCTGCGTGTCCCACTTTTCCTTTTGAAAGAGGCGACGCCGACGCATCTCTTCCCTGAGCATGGTTAAAGGGAACGGGTATTTTCTATTGGCTATTTTTTCAGGCTGAGGATGTCTGCCGCTAGCTCAGCGATCGCGGCCCGATTGATTTTGCCCTGGGGGTTGCGAGGGATGGCTGGCAGCACAACCCAATGCTTCGGCTGCTTGTAGCGGCTGAGGCGGGGTTTGAGAGCTTGGACTAAATCAGGCAGGGGGTAGGTAGTGACCACGATCGCCGTGACGGCCTGCCCCCACACCGGATCGGGTAGGCCAATCACGCAGGCTTCATCCCCACAGTCGGTTTCAAGAATCGCGGTTTCCACCTCCGCTGGAAAGATATTCTCTCCCCCGGAAATAATTTTGGTGCTGGCCCGGCCCACCACCTGGAGATAGCCGTTGCCATTGAGATAGCCTAGATCGTCAGTCACGAAGGGGCCGTGGCCGGTACCGGGCTGGGGCGGCCAATACCCCCGAAACAGAGACAAGGCCTGGAGGTGGATACGCCCGATGCTATCGGCGGCCTGGGGGGTGCCCTGGGCATCGCAGATGGAGATCGCGGCGTGGGCCATGGGCAGGGTGCCGGTGGTTCCGGCGAGGAATGCCTCGGGGCTAAGGGCAGCGACCAGGGCAGCGGTTTCGGTCATGCCGTAGGTGGGGGCTAGGGGCAAGCGGCGATCGCGGGCCTGCTGAAGCAATTCTGGCCAGGCCGGCCCCCCCCCCAGCAGCACGGCCTCAAACTGGCTCAGCCAGATAGTTTTTTGCAGAGAAGGCATCAGCTGCCGGAGCTGGGTGGGCACCAGGGAAAGAAAGGCAGGATCTGGTAAGGCTAAAGGGGAACCGGCAACTAAATCGCCAAAGGACTGCACCGCCAGGAAACCGTCCGTTGCCAGAACCCTGACTACCTGCATGAAGCCGCTGACGTGGTGCAGTGGTAGCACGCAATAGGCATTTACCCGGTCAGCGTGAAAATGCGTTTGGAACCCGATGGCTGAAGCCGTGAGGGTATCCCAGGTGTGGATCGCAAACTTGATCTGACCGGAGGAGCCGCCAGTGGCGATTAGGATGCTACCTGGTGTCAGGCGGGGCTGAACCGTTGAATTAGGGAATGCGCAGGCTGATCCCCAAACGATTTCCGGGGAGAGGAAAGACCGAACCTGCTGCCACTCATGTTTACCCCAGGCTGGATTGGCGAGTACCAGGGGGCTGCCGTGGGCGATCGCCGCCAGCGCCCCGGCCAGGAATCCGACGGGCTCGGCCTCAGCTATCAGCACCAGCGGACGGGGCGAAGGATGATTCGCCAGGACAGCCAGCCGCTCCCTGATTTCTCCCCAAAACCGCTGATTGTCCAGGCCCACCAACCAGGCATTTCCCCAGCGACGACTCAGCCATTCTTTTGGGTCTATAGCCGCTCCCACAGCTCCTCCCCGGAAAGGTGATCCCAGTCGTCCCAGCAGCGATCGCCGGTGCCGAACCCCAGGGCGCGGTGGGGAGAAATGTCCTCAGCCAGGGCCAGCACCGCCTGCCTGCCAACCCCTGTTTCAAACGCAGAAGACACCACGGCATCGGCGTTGTATTTCCGGCAAAGGGCCTGCAGCCGGTGAGGGGAACCGGCGATCGCCGGTTTGACTACGACAATTCCGTTCCAACCCTTTCGCAAATGGTTTTCTAGCTGATCGCAGTTCGCCACCGACTCATCCAGGGCAAGGGGAGTAAGGGATGGGTGGTTCAGGGCCATGAGGTCGTTCAGCTGGGAGGGGGGCAGGGGCTGCTCTAAAAATTCAATCGCCGCTTTGCCATCACAGGCGGTTAGCCACTGCTGAGATTCTTCCAGGGTCAGCCCACCGTTGGCATCGAGGCGGAGTCGAGCCGAGGCTGGCAGGCGCGAGCAGAGAGCCTCAAACCATGACAGTTCGAGATCCAGGGGATATCCCCCGATTTTCCACTTGAAGGTACGATGGCCCTTTTGCCAGGGTTCTTCCCAGGCCGTTAGGACGGCCTCTCCGGCAGGTAGGAGGGCGCAGACTCTGGCTGGGACAAGCTTGAGGTGGTAAGGGGAAGCGCTGAGAGATTGGAGCGCGGCGGCGATCGCAAACTCACAGGCAGGCAGATTCCGTGGCACCGGGAACGGTGACAGATCAACCCGTCTAGCCAGGGGAGCGCAAAATTCCTCAGCCTGATCCAGAGTTTCTGTGCCAAACCAGGGGATCGGGGCTATCTCGCCGAAGCCCACCCGCCCTTCGACTTCAAGGCGAATCAAAATGCCCTCTCGCTGAGCCCAGCGGCCGTGGGCGGTTTGCAGGGGCGACTTAAACGCTCTGACATAGGGCCGATAGTCAAATCGTAGCGGCATGCCAGGCCCTAACCGCCGATTTGAGACATAGTGCGGCTATAGGCTCCGGTGGTGCCAGATTCTCGCATTTTGAAATTAATCTCTGGCTTGTCCGCCAGCAGCAGCGCCACCTGTTCGCGCAGGTGAGTCAGGGATCCTCCCTGGCGCAGGGGGGTCTTCAGATCAATCTGGCCGGTTTCGTTCAGCAGGCAGGGGCGCAACCAGCCATCAGCGGAGAGGCGCATGCGATTGCAGCGATCGCAAAAGCACTCCGACATCTGACTGATGAACCCCAGGGTGCCCTGGGCTCCAGGGATCTGGAAGATGTCGGCCGGGCCATTACCCTGCACCTCGGCAGGCACCAGTCCCCATTGGGCTCTGATCTGCTCCCGGAGACTGGCCGAATCCACCCAGCCGCGATCCGTGAATAGAGCGTCGTTGCCGATCGGCATGAACTCGATGAAGCGCACGTGCCACTGGCGATCGCGGCTCAGGGCCGCCAGGTTCAAAATTTCATGGTCGTTGACGCCGGGAATCACCACCACGTTCAGCTTGAGGGGAGAGAACCCGACTTTATGGGCCGCTTGAATTCCGGCCCAAACCTGATGCCAGCGGGACTGCCCTCGACCACCAACGATCTGCTGAAAGACCTGCGGATCGAGGGAGTCCAGGCTGATGTTGAGCCGATCCAGCCCTGCCTCCCACAGATCTTGGGCCAACCCTGCCAGCAGAAAGGCGTTGGTAGTCATCGACAGGTCTTGGGTTTCCGGCAGGGCAGCAATCTCCCGGACGATATCCACTACCCCCGGTCGAATCAATGGCTCACCCCCAGTCAGCCGAAACCGGTTGAACCCCAGGGGAATAAACACTTCCCGCAGCAGAGCCAGCAGTTCAGATCGGGTGAGCAGGTCTTGCCTCAGGGCGTACTGCAAATCGCTCCCCTCTGGCATGCAGTACTGACACTGGAAGTTGCAGCGATCGATGAGGCTGATGCGAAGATAATCGATAGCAGGCATGGGATCAGAGACTGCGTTCGTCAGGGTCAGGTTTAAGGTTTGAGCGTTGAGCGTTGAATGCATAGCCTGAGCTAGAGGGGCACTTGAGCGGTTACTCAAGTCTCAACCATCCGCGCTCAGCCATCAGACCTTAAGCCTCACCGAGTCTTTAGAATACTTTGGCAACCAGTTTAACAACATTCTTATTTCTAAAGTATGAGCTCGTCTGTTCACTCCTTCCCGCCACCGCGATCGGGCTATACCCTGCCGGTGTTTGCCTGTGCCGGGGCGATCGCCGCCCTGCGCCAGCTAATCGACCCGGATGATGCCCCCACTGCCGTCACCTTTGACCTGCTCAATCCGCCCCAGCCTGCCACCATCCCCATCGAGCAGATTGCTCCCCTGCCTGACGGTTCGGTGCTAGCTGTCACCCGCAGCGATCCGGGGGACAACCTGGATTTGACTCGCGATACCCCCATCTGGTCGGTGGTCGCCTGGGGCAACCTGGATCAGACAGAACCCTTGGTGTTTGAAGGAGGAGTCGGAATTGGCCGTCAGATGGCGACTGGTCAGGCAGCCATCTATGGCTACGCCAAGCAGCTGATGCATCACCATCTCAACGCCCGGCTTCCGAGCGGTAAAACCCTGCGGGTGACGGTGATTCTGCCGGAGGGCAAAGCCTTGGCAGAGCGAACCTCTAATGCGGCCTTCGGGGTAGTCGAAGGGCTGTCGTTGCTGGGGACGGGGGGCGTTTCCCAGCCCCTCAGCGCCCCCGGACAGCTAGAAACCTTTCGGGTAGAACTGCGCCACAAGGCCAAACGGTACGATCCTCTGGTGTTTTGCCTGGGAGAAAATGGCCTAGATCTGGCGTTGAGCCTGGGCATTGAGGCAGATCGGCGGGTTAAAACGGCGAACTGGCTCGGGCCACTGCTGGTAGAAGCAGGCAGTCAGCAGGTGAAAAATATTTTGCTGTTTGGCTACCACGGCAAGCTGATTAAGCTGGCTGGGGGCATCTTCCACACCCACCACCACGTAGCCGATAGCCGCCAGGAAATTTTGGCGGCCCATGCTGCAGCCCAGGGGGTTTCAGCTGAGATTGTTCAGACTCTACTGGCTGAGGGCACTGTCGAGGCGGGGCTGGGGGGCCTGCAAACCCTCGGGAAAGACAGCGTCAATCGGGTGTACGGGGCGATCGCTGCTGCCATCGACCGTCGGGCCAGTGCCTACATTCAAACCCACTGCGGTCAGACCGTTACCGTCGGCAGTCTGCTGTTCAACCGGCAGCGACAAATCCTGATCAAGAGTCGCAACGGCGACGCCATGCTTGGGCAAGTTTTGGTAGATTAATAGGAATATTTTTAAAAAAATCGCCGGCCGCAGACCCAGCGGCCAACGGCCGTTAAATAGCCGTTAAATAGCCGTTAAAGTTCCATTGACTGCTACTCTCTAGGGCCACCCAGGGAAGTCAACCAAACTCTAGCCTCCCCTAAAAGTAGGCCACGGTTCTAGACTCAGTAGATATCTTTTAGGCCATAGCCAATTTCCCCAGACGCCCTGAAGCGGCCGCAAGGTTGCCCACCACTGAAACCCAACGACAGGACTGAGCCGTGACCCTTCAAACCGATCCCGCCACCAGCCTTACTGAACCCTTAGTCAAAGATGTCAACCGGCAAATGCTGGTGATTCTTGATTTTGGCTCCCAGTATTCAGAGCTAATTGCCCGCCGCATTCGAGAAACTGAGGTGTATTCCGAGGTACTCTCCTATCGCACCTCCATCGAACAGCTTAAACAGCTCAATCCAAAAGGAATTATTCTTTCCGGCGGCCCCAATTCCGTTTACGATCCGGGCGCACCCCACTGCGATCCGGAGATCTGGAACCTGGGCATTCCGGTGCTGGGGGTGTGCTACGGCATGCAGCTGATGGTGCAGCAGCTCGGCGGCCAGGTTGAACGGGCCGAACGGGGAGAATACGGCAAAGCCGATTTATTCATTGACGACCCCACTGACCTGCTCACTAACGTGGAAGATAGCACCACCATGTGGATGAGCCACGGGGATTCAGTTACCAGCCTGCCAGAGGGGTTTGACCTGCTGGCCCATACCGACAATACCCCCTGCGCCGCGATCGCCCACCATGAGCGCCGCCTTTACGGGGTACAGTTCCACCCGGAGGTGGTGCATTCCATCGGCGGCATCGCCCTGATTCGCAACTTTGTCTATCACATCTGTAACTGTCAGCCCACCTGGACCACCGAAGCCTTTGTCGAAGAAGCGATTCGCGAGGTGCGAGCCCGAGTCGGTGACAAACGGGTACTCCTGGCCCTCTCCGGCGGGGTTGATTCTTCGACCCTAGCCTTCCTGCTGCATAAGGCGATTGGCGATCAGCTCACCTGCATGTTCATCGACCAGGGATTCATGCGCAAAGGGGAGCCCGAACGGCTGGTGCAGCTATTCCGCGACAGCTTTGCGATTCCGGTGCAGTATATCAATGCCCGCGATCGCTTCCTGGCCAAAATGGTCGGCGTCACCGACCCGGAAGAGAAACGCAAACGCATCGGCCACGAATTTATTCGGGTGTTTGAAGAAGAATCCAAGCGCCTTGGCCCCTTCGACTATTTAGCCCAGGGCACCCTTTACCCCGACGTAATCGAATCCGCTGACACCAATGTCGATCCCAAAACCGGGGAGCGGGTAGCGGTCAAGATCAAAAGCCATCACAACGTCGGCGGCCTGCCAGAAGATCTCCAGTTCAAGCTGGTGGAGCCCCTGCGCAAGCTATTCAAAGACGAGGTGCGCAAAGTCGGTCGATCCATCGGCCTGCCGGAAGAAATCGTCCGCCGCCATCCCTTCCCTGGGCCTGGCCTGGCCATCCGGATCATCGGCGAGGTTACCTCAGAACGGCTGAACATTCTGCGGGATGCCGATTATATTGTTCGGGATGAAATCCACAATCGCGGGGCCTACCACGACTTCTGGCAGGCTTTTGCGGTGCTGCTGCCCATCCGCAGCGTCGGCGTCATGGGGGACCAGCGCACCTACGCCCATCCGGTGGTGCTGCGGCTGATCACCAGCGAAGACGGCATGACCGCCGACTGGGCCAAGGTACCCTACGACCTGCTTGAAACCCTTTCCAATCGCATTGTCAATGAGGTGGAAGGGGTTAACCGCGTAGTCTACGACATCACCTCTAAGCCCCCCGGCACCATCGAATGGG
Organism: filamentous cyanobacterium CCP5; assembly: GCA_003017785.1. Lineage (GTDB taxonomy): Bacteria > Cyanobacteriota > Cyanobacteriia > Phormidesmidales > Phormidesmidaceae > CCP5. The sequence goes on from PYEQ01000054.1 coordinate 12,808, forward strand.
AATAGCCAAGAATCTGGTGTTCTGCTGGTGTCTCGCTACTGGGCATTAGGTTCTGATGGGGCTGTGTCGGGCTCGGCGGCGGGTTGAGGTATTACCCCGGGTAGAATAATCCGCGGATCGCTGTTAGTCATCACAGCCCCATTGCCCAGGGGTTGCCCCGGCCCGCTGATAAAGGTCGTCGGGTTAGAGGTTGTCGACTCAGAAGCGGGATTCGAGGGTTCAGCCATAGGGGTATCTGTCTGGTTCGAGCGGTTCAGGTCGGTGCCGCTACTGGTGCCGGGAATAGTGATGGTTGTCCTGGTGACCTGGGGCATCGACGGCGCTGCCCCAGGTGGACTATCCACATCCGAAGCGGAGTCGGCTGATATCGAGCCAGAGGGGGATGAATTACGACTCTGGCAGAGGCTATCTAGGTTAATCGTCTGACCGTCAGCATTGACAAAATAGCAGATGCCTTGCCCCTGACCAGGGAGCGAATAGCCCAAAATACCGGCGGCCAGGGAAATGCTACAAACGGGGGCCCAGGTGAGTTTCATGGTGGTTGCAAAATCGCGGCTACTACAACCCTAGCTAACTATTCCATTGGCTGGTGTAGCTGCCGTGCCGGTGCTTGCAAAGCCCAAATCAGGAGAGGACAGTTTCGTCCTGGAACTGTTGGGCGTAGAACTGGGCGTAGCGGCTCTTTTGCTCTAATAGCTCGTCATGGCTGCCGGATTCGACGATGCGGCCTTTTTCCATCACCAGAATCCGGTCGACTCTCCGCACCGTGGCCAGCCGATGGGCAATGATAAACACGGTGCGATCGCGCATCAGCCGCTCTAGGGCCTCTTGCACCAGGGCCTCCGACTCAGAGTCTAGGGCCGAGGTGGCCTCATCCAAAATCAAAATGCGGGGGTTGAGAAGCACCGCCCGGGCGATCGCCACCCGCTGCCGCTGGCCCCCCGACAGCTTTACCCCCCGCCCCCCCATCCACGTGTGGGAGCCC
>PYEQ01000684.1 GCA_003017785.1 filamentous cyanobacterium CCP5
GCTGGAGATGCTGGCGGTGGATGAGGAATACATCGCCTTTATGCGGCTAATCGTGGGGGAATCAGGGCGATTTCCTGAGTTGGGTCAGCTGTTTGTGCGATCGCTGCCCCAAAAGGCCTGGACGCTGCTGAGCCACTACTTCACTGCCCACCCCGAACTGCACTCCCCGAATCCTGAGGCCACCGCTCGAATTTTCATGGGTACCCTGGTGAGCTATGTGCTAACCCAGAAAGTTCTCCACGGGCAGGAAATCATGCCCATCAGTCAGGAGGCGATGATCGACTGCCTGGTAGAGACAATCGTTCGGCACCCAGGCTAGTTTATTCCTGAATTTTTTGACTCTCTTCATCAAAAGCTACCTCACTGAAGCTGTCAGTAAGGCCAAAATCTTCAGTGGATATGCCTGAGCGATCGCCCAGCCAGCCAGATCCCCTATCCCCTGGCCGCACCTCACAAGATCCTCAACTCCCATGTCTATGCTTCATGGGGTGAAAACATCTACCCGAGAGATGCACATCCCCTTGAGCGGTCTTTTCCCTCACAATCCTGAGCAGGCCACAGGCTCCCTGCTGGTAATCGGCTATGGCAATGACCTGCGGGGCGATGACGCTGTAGGGCCGTGGGTGGCCCATACTGTCGCGGCCTGGAATTTACCGGCTGTGGAGAGTATCAGCGTGCAACAGCTCACCCCCGAACTGGCGATCGCCATTGCCCAGGCCAGCTATGTAATCTTCGTCGATAGCTGCGTGAATGCGGACCCTGCCGGTCCCCTGGCGCTAGAGCCGATTGTGATGACACCGCCCCCAGGACGGGCAGCGGGGCCTGCCCTCCACCATACCTGCGAACCCTCGGCGCTGCTGAATCTAACCCAGGCGGTGGATGGCCATCATCCCCTGGCCTGGTTGCTGCAGGTGCCCTCTGAAGATTACGGTCTGGGGCGGCCCCTATCGCAGACGGCTGCCGCAGGGGGCGATCGCGCCTTGAGAATCATTCTGGCGTTCTGGCAGCACCACCAGCAGCCCCGAGAGCACCCAGATCAGGGGCCAGTCCATGCATGAAATTAGCTTGATGGAGGCCACCCTGGAAATTGCCCTCGACCAGGCCCATGCCCAGGGGGCCAGCAAAGTTCATCGGATTCACCTGCAGGTGGGAGAAGTCTCCGGGGTCGTCCCGGAGGCCCTGGCCTTTGCTTTTGACGTGGTCTGTGCGGGCACTCCCGCCGAGGGAGCCGAGCTGACCCTGGAAACCATTCCAGCCCGCTGCTACTGCTCCCGCTGTCGCCAGGAATTTCACCCGGCGGACTGGGTCTACGAATGCCCCCAGTGCCATACCATTAGCGCCGACATTCGCCAGGGCAAAGACCTAGAACTCGCATCCCTAGAGGTTTCGTAATATGTGTGGACACTGTGGCTGCCAGGCCAACGACCAAGCCCAGATAGAAAAATCCGTGCCCCACCGACTGCTGCACCTGCAGCAGCGGGTCTTAGCCAAGAACGATCGCGGGGCCGACCACAACCGCGATTTGTTTCGGCATCTGCTGGCCGTCAACGTGCTGTCATCACCGGGGGCGGGCAAAACCACTTTGATTCAGCGGCTGCTGGGCGATCGCCTGCTAATGACGGGGGCCAATTCCCGGCCTCCAGCCGATGGGCCGGTGCGGGCGGGAGCAATAGTCGGCGACCTGGCGACGGAACGGGATGCCCAGCGGCTGCGGCAGACGGGTGCGCCGGTGGTGCAGATTACAACGGGGACCCTCTGTCATTTGGAGGCGGATATAGTGGCCCAGGCCGCCCAGCCGTTAGATTTGGCCGGACTCAACCTGCTGGTGATCGAGAACGTGGGCAACCTGGTGTGTCCGGCGGCCTACGACCTGGGAGAAGACTTGCGGCTGGTGCTGATGTCGGTGACTGAGGGAGAAGACAAGCCGCTGAAATATCCCACGATGTTTAAGTCCGCTGATGCAGTGATTCTTAGCAAGATGGATATTGCTGAGGCGGTTGGGTTTAACCGAGATGAAGCAGTTGATCACCTGCAGGCGATCGCCCCACAGGCGCGGATCTTTGAGCTGTCGGCGGTCACGGGAGCAGGACTGGCCGATTTTTACGCCTATCTATCCCAGGCAATGGGTCAGAAGCAACCCTCCCTAACGGTCCGGCGATCGTCATAGGTTCCTCACAGTTTTTCTTTAGGCTCAACATTGAGAGTCCTTCTCGAATAGCGAGAGGAAACATGGAACTACACCTGGTTGATTTAAACCTCCCCGGAGACAACAATCTGATTCTCGGGCAGAGCCATTTCATTAAAACCGTCGAAGATCTCTACGAGGTGATGGTCAATGCTTCGGCCCAGATTCAGTTTGGCCTGGCGTTTTGCGAAGCCTCTGGCCCCTGCCTGATTCGGGCGGCGGGCAATAACGACCGGCTCCAGCAGATAGCTGTAGAAAATGCCCAGGCTGTCTCAGCGGGCCACAGCTTCGTCATCGTCATGGAGCAGGGCTTTCCGGTGAATGTGCTCAACGCCATTAAGCAGTGCCCCGAGGTCTGCCAGATTTTCTGCGCAACGGCGAATCCGGTGCAGGTGGTGGTGGCTTCCAGCCCCCAGGGGCGCGGCATTTTAGGAGTAATTGATGGCGCAGCACCCCAGGGCGTGGAAGGACCGGAAGACGTCGCTGCCCGTCAGCAGTTTCTCCGGCAAATTGGCTACAAGCTGGGGTAATTCCCATGACTCTTTATT
>PYEQ01000055.1 GCA_003017785.1 filamentous cyanobacterium CCP5
CATCCCCAGAAACATAAGCACAGTAGTAACTTAAACTACTTGATCTGATGACTGATACATTTCGTAAAAATTATTTTGGAATAAAATAGCCTAAAATCAACTCCTCTTAAGCACCAGCTCGCGGGAGTTTCGAGGGCTTATAAAATTTTCCTTAAGTCAGGCATGTGACTTTAAAAACATTCTTCTGGCGATAATTTTGTCAGGATACGCAGTCAGTATAGAGAAGGCGTTTTTGTCATGTACATGCCGGTTTTCTAACGCTGGCGCGCAAACCCATTGATTCGAGTCGATACAGATATAGATTGACATCGATGCAGCTGGCAGTCCGCTGATGAATTGCCATTGCAAGGTATTTAGCACAAGGTATTTAGCACTCAGAAAGAGGGAATTAACATTGGTCAACGCACTTGTTCAACCAACCGATTCCACGTCGATGCCGCTGAGCGAGGCAGAACTGCATCGCATTGATGCCTATTGGCGCGCCTGTAACTATCTGGCAGTAGGCATGATCTATCTGCGGGAAAACCCCCTGCTCCAAGAACCGCTTAAGCCTGAGCATGTCAAGCACCGTCTGCTGGGCCACTGGGGTGCTTCCCCGGCCCTGAGTTTTACCTATATCCACTGCAATCGGCTGATTAAAAAATACGACCTGGATATGATCTTCATGGCCGGTCCGGGGCATGGGGCGCCTGGAGTGCTGGGACCGGTGTATTTGGAGGGCACCTACTCCGAGATCTATCCCGACAAAAGTGCCGACGCGGAAGGGATGGAGCGGTTCTTCAAGCAGTTTTCGTTCCCCGGCCACATTGGCAGCCACGTCACCCCAGAAACCCCGGGTTCCATTCACGAAGGGGGCGAACTGGGCTACAGCCTGTCCCACGCCTACGGCGCCATTCTGGATAACCCCGAGCTGATCGTTACCTGTGTGGTGGGCGATGGGGAAGCGGAAACCGGCCCCTTGGCTACGGCGTGGCATTCCAACAAGTTTGTGAATCCGGCCCGGGATGGGGCGGTGCTGCCGGTACTCAACCTGAACGGCTACAAGATTGCTAACCCGACGATTCTGGCCCGGATCTCCGCCGAAGAGCTGGATCATCTGTTTCGGGGCTATGGCTACACCCCCTACATTGTCGAGGGCAGCGACCCGGCGGAGATGCATCAAAAGATGGCAGCGGTGATGGAGGAGTGCATTCTCGCCATCAAGGCCGTGCAGCGGGAGGCTCGGGTAAATGGCCACGTGGAGCGCCCCCGCTGGCCGATGATCGTGCTGCGCACCCCCAAGGGCTGGACCGGTCCTCAGGAGGTGGACGGGCACAAGGTGGAAGGCTTCTGGCGGGCCCACCAGGTGCCCATGGGCGGTATGCACAGCAACCCCGACCACCTACGGCAGCTAGAAGCCTGGATGCGCGGCTACCGGCCCGAGGAACTATTCGACGAAAACGGTACCCTGATGCCTGAGCTGAAAGCATTAGCGCCCGAGGGCGATCGCCGCATGGGCGCCAATCCCCATGCCAACGGGGGGCTGCTGCGTCGGGCGTTGAAAATGCCGGATTTCAAGGACTATGCGATCGCCATTCCCCAATCAGGCACCGTCGAGTATGAAAACACCAAGGTGCTGGGCATCTTCATGCGAGACATCATGCGGGACAACCCCGACAACTTCCGCCTGATGGGGCCGGATGAAACCGCCTCTAATCGCCTACAGGCGGTGTACGAAGTCACTAAGAAAGTCTGGATGGCCGACCTTTACCCGGAAGACCTGGACGGCAGCCAGCTATCTCGCGATGGCCGGGTGATGGAAATGCTCAGCGAGCATACCCTCCAGGGCTGGCTGGAAGGCTATCTGCTCACCGGGCGGCACGGGCTATTCCACACCTATGAGGCTTTTGCCCACGTGGTGGATTCGATGTTTAACCAGCACGCCAAGTGGCTGGACATCTGCCGCAATCACGTACCCTGGCGGCGATCGGTGTCGTCACTAAATATTTTGCTGTCGTCCCTGGTGTGGCGGCAGGACCACAACGGCTTTAGCCATCAGGACCCGGGCTATGTAGATCTGGTGACCAACAAGAATCCAGACGTGGTGCGGGTCTACTTCCCCCCCGATGCCAACTGTCTGCTGTCGGTGGCGGACCACTGCTTCCGCAGCGTTGACTATGTCAACGTGATTATCTCCGACAAGCAGAATCACCTCCAGTACCTGCCCATGGACGAGGCCGTGAAGCACTGCACCAAGGGCATCGGCATCTGGGACTGGGCCAGCAACGACGACTGCGGCACCGAGCCAGATATTCCCGACGTGGTGATGGCCTGCTGCGGCGACATTCCCACAAAGGAGTCTTTGGCGGCGACGGCAATTCTGCGAGAGGAATTTCCCTACCTGAAGGTGCGATTCGTCAACGTGGTGGACCTGTTCAAGCTGATGTCCGAAGGGGAACACCCCCATGGCCTCTCAGACTGGGATTTTAACTCCCTGTTCACCACCGACAAGCCGGTGATCTTTAACTTCCACGGCTATCCCTGGCTGATTCACAAGCTGGTGTACCGTCGCGCCAACCAGGAGCGCATCCACGTGCGAGGCTACAAGGAGCAGGGCAATATCAATACGCCCCTGGAGCTGGCGATTAACAACCAGATCGATCGCTTCAATCTAGTCATCGACGTAATTAATCGAGTACCCAAGCTGGGTTCTGCTGCCGCCTACGTCAAAGAGCGGATGAAGAACAAGATCATTGAGTCCCTGGCCTATGCCCACACCTACGGCATGGACTCTGAGGAAATCACCCAGTGGAAATGGCCCTATACCAGTTCCTTGTAGTGCTCAGTAGATGTTCCCTTCGACTCTCCTCAGGGAGCGAAGTCGCTGGCTTGGCTGGTCTGAAGGGCTAGAAAACAAGCTCCTATCTTCCTGCGGAAGAAGCTATGCCAATCACACCGCTCAGGGAGCGAGACTGACCCGCTGGCTGAACGAACCAATCCCCGGCTGAGCGGAGATGTTCGCGCTAGCGTCTCCCGAAGGGAGAAAGCCCGCTACCTACCAACTTTTTGCAGTTCCTCACCCACAACGCTATGGTTTCTGAACGCATCCACGACATCGTTCAAATCGAAGACGATCGCACAGGTCTCGATGTCGAAACTCTGCGGCGGGCGATCGCCGATAACCTGTATTTCTTGCAGGGGCGACTGCCTGAAACGGCCTCTACCAACGACTTTTATCTGGCCCTGGCCTATACGGTTCGCGATCGCCTGATGTCCAAGTGGCTGCAATCCACCCGCACCTACTATCAGCCGGAGGCGCGAGTGGTGGGCTACCTCTCTGCGGAGTTTTTGCTGGGGCCTCACCTAGAAAATCACCTGATCAACCTGGGTATTCGCGAACCGATCTGTCAGGCGCTGAGGACTTCGGGCCTAGACTTGCAAAAGCTCATCGATCAGGAAGAGGAGCCCGGCCTGGGGAATGGCGGCCTGGGTCGGTTGGCGGCCTGCTACATGGATTCCCTGTCCACCCTGGAGATTCCGGCGATCGGCTACGGCATCCGCTATGAGTTCGGCATCTTTGACCAGGAGATTCGAGATGGCTGGCAGGTGGAAATTACCGATAAGTGGCTGCAATACGGCAACCCCTGGGAAATTCCCCGGCCCGATTTCGCCGTCAACGTCGGCTTTGGTGGCTACACCGAATCCTACATGGATAGTCAGGGGCACTACCGGGTGCGGTGGGTGCCCGGGCAGGTGGTCAAAGGCATTCCCTACGACACCCCGATCTCTGGGTATCAGGTGAGTACCGTCAACACCCTGCGACTGTGGAAGGCAGAAGCGCCTGAGTCCTTTGACTTTCAGGCCTTTAACCGGGGCAACTACTATGGTGCGGTGAATCAAAAGGTGGCATCCGAGAATCTCACCAAGGTGCTGTATCCCAACGATGAGCTGGTTCAGGGCAAGGAGCTGCGGTTAGAACAGCAGTTTTTCTTTGTCTCCTGCTCCCTCAAAGACATGATTCGGATGCATCTGCGCAGCGGCAAGAGTCTAGAAACCTTCCACGAAAAATTTGCGGCCCAGCTCAACGATACCCACCCGGCGATCGCGGTGGCAGAACTCATGCGCCTGCTGATCGATATGCACCAGATGGACTGGGATAGCGCCTGGCACGTCACCCAGAACACCTTTGCCTTCACCAACCACACCCTGCTGCCGGAAGCCCTAGAGAAATGGCCGATCGCCCTGTTTGGCAAGCTGCTGCCGCGGCACCTGGAACTCATCCTGGAGATTAACTATCGATTTTTGGCACAGGTGCGATCGCACTCCCCCAGCCGGGAGGTCCTAGCGAACCTGTCGCTGATTGATGAAAGGGGCGATCGCTACGTGCGGATGGCAAATCTGGCCTGCGTGGGTAGTCATTCCATCAATGGCGTGGCGGCACTGCACACCGAACTGGTGAAGTCCACGATTTTGAAAGATTTCTACGCTATATCCCCCGAAAAATTCAACAACAAGACCAATGGCGTCACCCCGCGCCGCTGGATCGTCCAGAGCAATCCCCGGCTGGCCCACCTGATTTCGAGCAAAATTGGCGATGGCTGGATTCGCCAGCTAGATGACCTGCAATACCTGGCCGACGTGGCCGACGGCGATTTCCGACGGGAATGGCAGCAGATCAAGCTGGCCAATAAGCGCGACCTAGCCGCCCACATCGAGCAGCGCACCGGCATCGTGGTCAATCCGACATCCCTGTTCGACGTGCAGGTGAAGAGGATTCACGAGTACAAGCGGCAGCACCTGAACGTCCTCCACATCATCACCCTGTACAACCGGATCAAGGCCGACCCCGACATTGACATTCAGCCCCGCACCTTTATTTTTGGCGGCAAGGCCGCGCCGGGCTACTTCATGGCCAAGCTGATGATTAAGCTGATCACGGCGGTGGGCGACGTGGTGAACCACGACCCGGACGTGGGCGATCGCCTCAAGGTGGTGTTTTTGCCGGATTACAACGTCAGCTTTGGGCAGCGGGTCTATCCTGCCGCCGACCTCTCGGAGCAAATTTCTACTGCTGGCAAAGAAGCCTCCGGTACCGGCAACATGAAGTTTTCCATGAACGGAGCGCTGACGATCGGCACTCTGGACGGGGCCAACGTTGAAATTCGAGACGCCGTAGGCGAGGACAACTTTTTCCTGTTTGGCCTGCGCACCGAGGAAGTCGCCGACCTGAAAGCCCAGGGCTACCACCCCTGGGAGGTCTATCAGGGCAATGAAACCCTGCGCGCAGTGGTCGATCAGGTGCGATCCGGCACCTTTTCGCCCGGACATCCTGACCTGTTTCGCCCGCTGACGGACGCACTGCTCCACCACGATCCCTTCATGCTGCTGGCAGACTATCAGTCCTATATCGACTGTCAGGATCAGGTCAGCCAGGCCTACCGCGATCCCGACCACTGGACCGGCATGTCGATCTGGAACACGCTGAACATGGGCCGATTTTCCAGCGATCGCGCTATCCGCGAATACTGCCAGGAGATCTGGAAAGTTAGCCCGATTAGAGTCCAGCTTGAATCCTACAACCAGGCCAGTGCTGCCCTTCGCGTTTAGGGGAAGGTTGATACACAATCGGTCCTGATGGCTAGCGACCCCTCTTTGACCGTTAGCCTGTAGTGGCGAAAACTGGCTTTGCCCGTCTTAGGCTGTTCAGGGGTCGCTGGGACTGCAGCCGTGCAACGGGTCAGCCAGAGAGCGGGCTTTAAGCGACGTTCGACTGACAATGGCTTGGTTAGGGCAGAACCAACGAAGTTTCAATCGTCTCGCCGAAAATTGGGGGCTACTTCAAGGTCTGCACCATCAACCAGCCTTATAGTTGAGGAGTTACAGACAGGCATAGCCATATTCAATGAGCGATCGCAGCCAACCCAACCCAGCAGCAGGCTCTCCCACCCATCCTCTGATGTCAGACGCAGATATGTGGGGCATTGTCGAGCATCATCTGGTGCGTTACGGGGGTAGCTTTGCGCCGATGTTAATTCAACGGGCTAAGGGCAGCTACCTGTATGACCGCCAGGGTCGTCAGATTCTAGATTTTACCTCCGGGCAGATGTGCGCCACGCTGGGTCATAACCATCCTGATGTGGTGCAGGCCATTCATAAAGCCTGTGAGGAAGTGCTCCATCTATTTAGCGGCATGCTGTCCCCGGCAGTCGTAGAACTCGCGGAAGCACTCTGTGGACTGCTTCCCCCATCCCTCCAAAAGGCGCTGTTTCTGAATACGGGCAGCGAGGCGAATGAAGCGGCTCTACGGATGGCGAAGCTCTATACAGGCGGGTTTGAGGTGGTTGGCCTGAGTGCGTCCTGGCACGGCATGACCGCCGGGGCTAGCGCCAGTACGTTTGTAACAGCTCGCAAAGGATACGGACCCGCTATTCCCGGCAATCTGGCATTACCCACCCCCAACTGCTACCGCTGCCCTATTCGGCACTGCCAGGATCAATGCGATATGACCTGTCTAGAGGTTGGCTTTAACCTGGTAGATAGTCAGTCGGTGGGAGCCTATGCGGCTGTCATTGTTGAGCCGATTCTCAGTGCGGGCGGCATTGTGGAACCACCTGAGGGCTATTTCCAGCGGCTGCAGACATACTGCCAGGAGCGAGGAATGCTGTTAGTCCTGGACGAAGCTCAAACTGCATTTGGTCGTCTGGGCAGCTTATTCGCCTTTGAGCAGCTGGGCATTGTCCCCGATATTCTCACGCTATCGAAAACGTTAGGAGGTGGCCTGCCCCTGGCAGCAACGGTCACCAGCGACGCTATTGAAACAGACTGCTTCGACAAAGGCTTTATCTACTACACCTCCCATGTGTCAGATCCGATGCCAGCGGCGGTTGGGCTGGCAGTGCTGCGGGTATTGACGACCCAAAACCTGGCGGAACAGGCACTGGCTCAAGGGGCTTATCTCAAGAGGGGTTTACTCAAGCTCAAGGAGCAGTATGAGGTAATCGGCGATGTCCGAGGTCGGGGATTGCTGTTAGGCGTAGATTTGGTCAAAGACCGCAATAGCCGAGAACCCAACCCCGAACTGGGAGCCGCGATTACCCGCCGCTGCCTGGAATTAGGACTGAGCATGAACATTACCATGCTGCCGGGGATGGGCAGTGTCTGGCGGATTGCGCCTCCTCTGACGGTAACGCAGGCCGAACTGGATGCAGGACTGGCGATTTTGGAACAGGCGCTACAAGACTGCCTCTGTCGATGGCGAGGTGGAAACAGAGCAGGATAGATTTATCGGTCGTAGATCGCTCTCGTATCGCTAAAGAGGGGCCTTTGGTGGTGGTCGCGATCGCGGGTATGTTCCACGTCATCAGAGTCTATCCCCATCAGGGCCGTCTACTTCGCGAAAACTGGGCTCCCAACCCTGATACCCGGTTCGAGATCTGGGGCATCGTCGCGTCAATCAGCGGATTGTCTCCCGCTCCTTCGGCCATCTTGTCACCGAGCTATCGGCCATCAAAGAAGCCCTGGCCACCTACACCACCCGCTGCACCGAAAAGCTGAGGATGAACGGGTTAGTAACAGAGCACTTATGGTAATGGCGGCTACGACGATTGCCGCTCCAGCCAGCCGCGACACTTGCCGGGGTTCAGCAGCCCGTAGGGGTCCACCTCGGCTTTAAAGTTCACTTGCATAGTGTCGATGGTTTTGCGACCCCCGTCCTCCAGCACGTAGGTATGGGGATTAGCGATAAACGCCCCCTTTTCTTCGTGGTAGCGAATGATTTCGTTAAGGCGCTCCTCGGTGCTATAGCGGATGATCTGCAGGGCCGCCGGAATGACGTTGCCCCCCACTCGGAAAAACTCCAGGTGCATCATCGCTTCGTTGCCGAAGTACTCGTACATGTGCTCCACCAGCTTCAGTTCCGGGTCGTAGGGAAACAGGGTTTGCAGATAGGTGAGGCTGGGATCGATGCTGCGGGCGTGGAGAGTGCTGTGGTTCCAGGTGAATTCGGCCAGGGCGGTGCCTTTGCCCGACTCTTTCTGGTAGGTGAGTTTGCCGTTGAACTCTTTGACCAGCTCCTTAAATAGCTCCATCGACGGCTCTGCAATCATCAGCAGGGCGGCGGCTTTGCCCTCCGGCAGGTAGGGCTTGAGGGAGGCAAAATAGCCCGGAATCGGCCAGGCATGGACGCTGATCAGCTTTTTCACCAGGCCATCGGCATCGCCCAGAGCTTGGCCAAAGCGGGCAGCGGTCATGAAGTCGTCAAAGACCGCGATCGCATCCACCCAGGGATAGGCCGGCCCCAGGGGAATTTCTAGCTCTGTGATAATCCCGTTGGTGCCGTAGGCGTGGAGCACCTTGTGGACATCGTCCCCCCGGAGTTCGATCACCCTGGGTTCGTCTTCCATCGTCACCACCTTGACGGCGTTGAGGTTGCCGCGATCGCGCAGCTGCCCGTAGGTAATCGAGCCAATGCCGCCGCTGCCGCCGCCGATGAAGCCGCCAATGGTAGCGGTGCGATAGGTGGAGGGATACATGCGAATTTCCCAGCCCGACTCCCGCGTCACTTTGTCAATGGCGGAGAGCTTCGCCCCGGCCTCCACGCAGGCGATGCCCGGCTTCACCCACTTCACCTGGTTGAGCTTGATCAGATCTAGAATCACCCCACCTTCCAGAGGAATGCACTGGCCATAGTTGCCGGTACCCGCCCCTCGCACGGTGACAGGTACCCTGGCGGCGACGCAGACCTTGGCAGCCTGTACGACTTCTGCCTCAGTCTTAGGCCGAATCACCAGGTCGGCTGTTTTGTCTGCAAGCTGTTTCTGTAGAACTGGGCTGAAGTGATAGTAGTCTTTCGAGAGCTTTTCAACCTGGATTGGCTCGGTAATGGTCTCAATGGATCCTAATTCTGCAATCAGAGCGTCCCAATTAGTTGCAGCAGTCGTAGCAGTCATAGCGTTTCAAACGAGCAGCACTAAGGGTAGTGTAAAACCCAAACGGCTCCTGGCTTCTGTAATCCGTGTCGCAAAACTTGCTAGAACTATCCGACTTTCTAAAATACCGTTCCAAAGCACCGTTGGCTGAGCGGAGCCGGTGCCTGAGCAGAGCTAGTGCCTGAGCGCAGCCGTTCTCGAAGAGTCTCCCGAAGGGAGAAAGCCCCCACTAAAAAAGCGCCGAGGCAAAGACCTCGACGCCTATGATGCGATTGGATACCGCTTTAGCGATCCACAGAGCCCATAATGATGTCGACACTGCCCAAAATTGCCATGATGTCGGCAACTTTCACGCCTTTGAGCAGGTGGGGCAGAATTTGTAGGTTATTGAAGTCGGGCGGACGAATCTTCCAGCGCCAGGGGAAGACATTGTCATCGCCGATGATGAAGATCCCTAATTCCCCTTTACCCGTTTCCATGCGGACATAGTGTTCGCCCGCCGGAATCTTGAAGGTCGGCGGAATCCGCTTACCGGCAAACTGGTACTCGAAGTCGTTCCATTCAGACTTCGGGCCTTCCGCCATGCGCTTGGCTTCCAGGTTTTCGAAGGGACCACCGGGGATGCCTTCACAAGCCTGACGAATGATTTTCACCGATTCCCGCATTTCTCGGATCCGCACCGCATAGCGAGCCATGCAGTCGCCAGCGGTTTCCCACTGGACCTCCCAGTCGAAATCGTCGTAGCACTCGTAGTGGTCTACCTTGCGCAGATCCCACTTGACGCCAGAACCCCGCAGCATTGGCCCAGAACAGCCCCAGGCGATCGCCTCTTCGCGGCTAACGGTGCCAACCCCTTCGATTCGGCGACGGAAAATGGGGTTGTTAGTGATGAGCTTTTCGTACTCGTCCACCTTGGGCAGGAAGTAGTCACAGAAGTCGAGACACTTGTCAATCCAGCCATAGGGCAGGTCAGCAGCCACACCGCCGATGCGGAAATAGTTGTTATTAATCAGACGCTGACCGGTAGCGGCTTCCCACAGGTCGTAGATGATCTCTCGTTCTCGAAAGATGTAGAAGAATGGCGTCTGAGCCCCCACATCCGCCAGGAAAGGCCCAAGCCACAGCAGATGGTTGGCAATTCGGTTCAGCTCCAGCATGATCACCCGGATATAGCTGGCTCGCTTGGGCACCTCAATGTCGGCAAGCTGTTCCGGCGCGTTCACCGTAATCGCTTCGTTGAACATGCCCGCCGCGTAATCCCAGCGACTCACGTAGGGCACATACATAATATTGGTGCGGCTCTCGGCGATTTTCTCCATACCGCGATGGAGATAGCCGATGACCGGTTCGCAATCTACTACATCCTCACCGTCTAGGGTCATAATCAGACGCAGCACCCCGTGCATCGAGGGATGGTGCGGCCCCATATTGAGGACCATGGGCTCGGTCTTAGTCTCGATTCTCGACATAGGTTCAGCGAGATAGGCAGCTGAAGCGCTTAGCTTCCTTTGTATCTTAATGTGAATCGACGAGATTTGGCCGTTAGAGTAATTTGACTTGGCTATGGTCAGGCTTGAATTTACTGATGGCATCTATTCGAGTTTCCTAGTCCCTACGGGCCTAGGGAACGCAGCGTTAACAATCGATAGAGTAGAATCCGTTGCTGGTATAAGGGAATTTTGATGGCTGCTGAATTTCACCACGTCCCTGTGTTGCCTCAGGAGGTGCTGACCGGGCTGAACCTTCAGCCCGGGGGGCTGTATCTGGATGCCACGGTGGGGGGGGGTGGTCACAGTCAGCTGATTCTGGAGGCGGATCCGGCTATTCGGCTAGTGGCTGTGGATCAAGATGAGGCGGCGATCGCCGCCGCCCGTTCTCGCTTAGGGCCCTATGGCGATCGGGTGGAGTTCTGGTCGGGGAACTTTGCTGATTTTGACCCTGGCGATCAGAAATTTCAGGGCATTCTGGCGGATCTTGGGGTCAGCTCTCACCAGCTCGACGTGGCAGAACGGGGTTTTAGCTTTCGCCAGGCGGCCCCCCTGGACATGCGCATGGACAGCCGTCAGGAAACCACCGCCGCTAGCTTGATTAACCACGCTGACGAAACTGACCTGGCTAACTTGATTTACCAGTACGGGGAAGAACGGCTTTCCCGCCGGATTGCCCGCACCATTGTGGAGAAACGCCCGTTTCAGACCACCACCCAGCTGGCTGAAACTATTGCTGGCTGCGTGCCCCGTAAGTACCGCTATGGCCGCATCCATCCAGCCACCCGGACATTTCAAGCGCTGCGCATCGCCGTTAATCGGGAGATGGCCGTTTTGGAAACGCTGCTGGCACAGGCCCCGACCTGGCTTGCCCCCGGCGGTAGGCTAGTGATCATCAGCTTTCACAGCCTTGAAGATCGCCTGGTAAAACATGCGCTGAAGGGATCTGAATGGCTAAAAGTTGTGACCAAAAAGCCGGTCACGGCATCCGAGACAGAGCTAGAGCAAAATCTACGATCGCGATCGGCTAAATTGCGCGTAGCTGAGAAAATTCAACCAGACACCTTGAATTAATTTGGATCAACCGCCGCTCAGTATTTGGTTTGCCTGGCAGATTAGCTCTACTGCAAACTAAACCCTCGATAGAGCTGTAAATTATAGAATCGCGCCAGCATTACAGTCGCCGCCAATCCCAACAGCAGCCCAAACCAGATACCGTAGGCTGCGCGGGTGGTTTCTTCAGCTCTGGATACGTCTTGCTGCTGTCGGGGCTCCAGGGCTTGAATCAAAAAGGTCGTGACCGCCGCCAGGTTAAGACAGATCAGGTTGGTGGTGGTGAGTAGAGCTGCCCCTAACGCCTCGGACCAGAACCCAGCCCCAATCAGCAGTCCTAACACCACCAGCGGCGGCAGCAGCGCCACCGACACCATCACCCCGACAATGCTGCTGCGGGCTTCTGTGGTCAGGGAGATCGCTCCGGCTACCCCCGAGGCCAGGGCCAAAATACCATCTGCCCAGCCCACCCGAATTCGACTGGTAATTTCTGAGGATTCCAGAGAAACGGGCACGGCATAACCCACCGCGATCGCCAATCCCAGGGCCAGCAAAATCCCCACCAGTCCCGTTTGCAGGGCGCGCAGGGCGAAGCGGCGCTTGCCGAGAACAGTGGCCACTCCCAGGGCCATGTTGGGTTGCAGCAGGGGCGCAATCACCATCGCCCCAATCACGACAGCCTGACTATCGCGCAAGATGCCAATGGCGGCGATCGTCGTGGATAGGGACACCATCGCCAGCTGCACCCAGGACAGATCGGCACTGCTGGTCACCCGATCAAAGATTTCTTCGCGATTGATCCGGGCGGAACGGGGGTTTAAATCCGTTTCAACATTATCTTGCAACGACTCTAGGGTTGATGAGTCGTCGTCTTCAGCCTGGGGCGGTAGTGAGGCTTCTACCCCCAACAGCATTAGCCGGAACCCTTCGACCCCATTAAAGCGATCAGCAAACTGGTCAACAATGGCCTCTGCGTCCGCTGAGTCTACTAAAAGCCTGACCCACACCTGATTTTCAAAACGGGGTTCATACCAGGTCTCCACCCAAGTTTGGTCAGCCAGCAGGGCCTCGATCTGGGCCCTGTAGTCCTCCGGTAAGAACACCTCAATCAGGCGTAGGCTCATAGAGTTTTGCGAAGGATATTGCCAAAGTCAGTATGGATGAAGAAGATCATCCTGGCAAAACGGCCTAGACGGCGAAAAGCCCTGACAGCGGTTCCCTTGCTACTGTCCGTGGCGAGTCTTTCCGGGACGGTAAAGCGTTATATGCCCCTTTGGGAAAGACTCTGTTGCTCTGACGGATGCTCTTGCAGAGTCGCTGCGCGAACAGGGAACGGTTACTCCCGGGGGGGGGAAATCAGCGGATCATTGACCCAGCTTAGTGGCAACACCTCGATAGAGATAGCCGAGGATTTTGGTCGTTTTTTCTGCGTAGAACGTCTCTACAGACAGATCTTCAAATTGGCCTTCTACTAGGTCTTGGATCTGGCGATTCAGATGGCAGCCATCGGCGATAACTTTCTGCAGCGGGGTGAGTCGATTCTGCCAGGTTTGCAATCCTGGTTCCGGGCTGAGGCCATGCTCAATGAAAAAAAACTTGCCCCCCGGCTTGAGCACCCGGTGAATTTCTTGGAGCGCCTGATCGACCGCAGGAATTGAGCAGAGCGTCCAGGTGCTGACCACGCAATCGAAGCTACCATCTGCCATCGGCAGAGCCTCGCCGCTGAGGGTGCGCTTATCCACCGGGATGGCTGATGCTTCGACACGGCGGGAGACGATCGCTCCCATCCCTGGATTTGGGTCCACGATCGTCAGGGAGTCGACCGCCTCAGGGTAGTAGGCCAGGTTCAACCCGGTGCCAAAGCCAATCTCCAGCACCTGACCATAGGTGTCCGCCAGCAGCTCTCGCCGGTACTGGCTAAAGGGCTCCCCCGACATCGTCCACTCGATCAGGCGAGGCATGATTTTTTCTGCGTAGAAACCCATTGCTTTAGCCTGCCTCAACCGCTGACTTTTATTATGATGCAACGCCAGTTGGCGATACGGTACTCACTCCGATGGCTTCGACTAGGCTCAGCGATCGGAGTAAGACGACGCTAAAGCTCCAATTTCTCTCCGACAAAGGGAGTATTCCAGAAGCTCCAGTTTTCTTTGTTGAAGGGCGATCGCCACTGGCCAATCAGATCCGATTCCAGCCGTTGCCGTGCCTTGCGATCTGCTGGGGCGTGGGGCCAGAAGCCAATATTCACCGTCACCGTCAGGTCATGGGCGCGGTGGGCGCTGATGTAGTTGAGAATGTAGCGCTTGCAGTCGTGGACGCCCTTCCAGCGCTGGTTGGAC
>PYEQ01000685.1 GCA_003017785.1 filamentous cyanobacterium CCP5
CTGCTTGCTGGAGTACGGCATCACCCCCCACGCCACGCTGTTCCACTGGGATAGTCCCCAGGCCCTAGAAGACCGCTACGGTTCCTGGCGCAGTCGCGCAATGGCTAAGGATTTTGCTGACTACGTGACGGTGGCGGTAGGGCATCTGGGCGATCGCATCACCCACTGGATCACCCTGAATGAGATTTTTTGCTTTACCCATCTGGGCTATGGGGTGGATGCCGTACCTCCCCATGCCCCCGGGACAGTGGTGGACTCTATTCAGACTGTTTGGCAGGTCTCCCACCATGCCCTGCTGGCCCACGGTCTGGGGGTACAGGCCATTCGAGCCGCATCGCCGCAACCCTGTTCGGTGGCACTGGTAGATAATTTTTTGGCAACGGTGCCCTTGACCGAGACCCCGGAACAGGTTGAGGCGGCTCAGCAGGCCTTTCACTTGGAAGGTACGAATGGAGGCATCATCTTCCCGGCTTTGACTGGCGAGTACAGCCCCCAATGGCTGGCCCAAAACCCAGCGATCGCCCCTAGCATCCAACCGGGAGACCTAGAAACCATCCATCAGCCCCTTGATGCCCTCGGCTTTAACGTCTACAGCGGTGTCTATGTCCGAGCAGCAGACAATCCCCAGGGCTACGAAGTGCTGCCGTTTCCCCAGGGCTATCCGCGACTGCATATGCCCTGGCTGTACGTGGTCCCCGAGAGTCTCTATTGGGGCGTTCGCCACCTCAGCGAAACCCTCAACCGGCCTGATCTACCTGTTTTCATCAGTGAGAATGGCTGTGCCGCTCAGGATCAGATAGCGGCTAGTGGTGAAATCCTCGATTTAGACCGCATTCAGTACCTGCGAGCCTATCTCCAAGCCGCCCATCGGTCCACCGCAGAAGGTTATCCCCTGACGGGCTATTTTCTTTGGAGCCTGCTGGATAATTTTGAGTGGGCTTACGGCTATGATCGTCGTTTTGGCATTACCTATGTGGACTTTGACAGCCAGCAGCGACAGCCCAAGGCCAGCTTCCACTGGTATAGCCAGTGTGTCAAGGCGAATCAAATTGTCTGATGGGACCTTCTAAGGGGTGCTAACTGGCTGCTGAGCCAAAAAGCAGGTCATGGAGTCGTCCATGGCCTCAATCCAGGGAGTATGGTGAATCGGTGCCTGAGTGCCCGTGCAGGGCGACACAAAGGATTTGTCCCGATAGTCGAGAATGCCATGCTCCTTATCATGCTCCCAAGCTTTGAACAACTGAGTCGTCATGTCCCAGTCACAGGGAGCGTAGTCTACATGCTCAGCCAAATCAACGATGTAGTCCTTTTGAAAATCAATTTGCTCAAAAGCATCTTGCAAAGCCGCTTCCCGCTGCTGCCATAAGGAAATATCCTCGGCCATGGCGGCGGCATCCGGCAGTTGAATTCGCCCTAGAACCACGTCTCGGGCATAGAAGGCCTGCACGTCAAACATAGAAAAGGTATAAAACTGGTCTTGCATGCCCAGATACATGAGCTTCGGATTGGGCTCCCAGAAAATGCCTTTGTAAAGAGAGCCCGGATAGAGTCGGTTCTGAGTTTTGAGGCGCAGGCTGTCCTCTAAGAACGGGAAGTGGTGCTGATAGCCAACGCACAGCACAATTCCATCAACATTTTTGTGACTACCGTCTCTAAAGTAAGCGGTTCTGCCCTCCAGATGGGTCAGTAGGGGAACTTCAACAACGCCATCGGGCCAGGCAAATCCCATCGGCGCTGTACGATAGCTAATGGTCACCGATCTCGCCCCGTACTTATAGCACTGTAGGGCGATATCCTCCGCCGAATAGCTGCTGCCCACCACCAGCAGATCTTTGCCCGTAAACTCCCGAGCCTCACGGAAATCATGGCTGTGGAGTACCCGCCCCGGAAACCGATCAATGCCCTTAAAGGCCGGCATGTTGGGGACTGAAAAGTGGCCGGTACAGACGATGACGTAGTCAAACTCTTCGGTGCGATCGCAATCGGCACTGATATCCCTGACCCTGACTTTAAACTGACGGCTAGCTGCCACATATTCGATGTGGCACACCGGTGTGCTGAAGCGAATGTAGCGGTCTAGATTTTCCTTCCTGGCCCGGCCAACGATGTAGTCATAGAGCACTTCCCGGGGTGGAAACGACGGGATGGGCTTTCCGAAGTGCTCATCGAAGGTGTAGTCGGCCAATTCCAGGCATTCCTTAGGACCGTTTGACCACAGGTAGCGATACATGCTGCCGTGAACCGGTTCGCCATATTCATCCAGGCCAGTGCGCCAGGTGTAGTTCCACAGGCCACCCCAACCGGACTGCTTCTCAAAGCAAACGACCTCTGGGATGGCGGCTCCCTTTAAGCGAGCCTGTTCGAAGGCATGGAGTTGGGATAGCCCGCAGGGACCGGCACCAATGATGGCAACACGAGAGGTCATAGCAATTTCTAGGGAGGGTTTTGGGGATTTTATAGCCCGTTTCTTGCCTAGCTTTTGCTAACCGGTATACCGGTTTCCTCGAGCGCTTCAACCAATGGATGCTTGGCTCATCGCTTTGGCCGAGGGGCTGTGATCGAGGGACTGCTCCCATGGCTGTCTACCCCCACCATTTTCTACTTTCGCCACCCCCAGAGCGCGATCTCGGGATTGGCCGATGGTTTATCAGGAATGCTAGTGGTCTGATGGCTCAAGCCATTAGCCTCCTGTCTCTTATACACATCT
>PYEQ01000686.1 GCA_003017785.1 filamentous cyanobacterium CCP5
TTCTTCCAAAAGGTGGGCGACACGTCTACTCGTAAAGAAGAGACAGTTTAGTTTCCTCTCAGTTAAGCGGCCCGGCGGTTGGTTATGGGCCTTTATCCGTCGGGCACTTTACTGACAATCTCTGTAGACTAAAGATAATCCGGTTGATTAGGAGCCTCTTTAACCATGGAAGCTGTCGCTTATATCTTCATTTTTGCCTGCATCATTGGCACGCTGTTCTTCGCGATCGCCTTTCGCGAACCTCCTCGTATTTCCAAAGACTAGTCCTGTAACAATAGTCTTTTAGAGTCGCAGCGGTTCTTTGTTGTCCGTCACTTTAGGGAGACTTTCGATTCATTTCGATTGTTTTCTCACAATTTAATTACTATAGAGGCAAGTCTTTCCTGCAGAGGGAGGGCTTGCCTCTTTTTTTCTCAAGTCTCCCCATCAGACCGGACGGCTTGGCTACTTTTCTCCCGTTGGGAGTGTGTCTATGCATTGCCCCTTTTGTCAGCACCTCAATAATCGAGTGTTAGAGTCGCGATCGGCGGAGGCGGGGCGCAGTATTCGCAGACGACGAGAGTGTTTGCGCTGCGAGCGACGGTTTACCACCTACGAACGTATTGAGTACGTACCCGTTACCGTCATCAAGCGCAGCGAAGACCGAGAATTATTTGAGCGCTCCAAGGTGCTGCGTGGCATTGTGCGGGCCTGCGAAAAAACGCCGGTTTCGTCGTTGGCGATGGAAGCCATCGTAGACGACATCGAAGCTGAGTTGCAGCAGCGCGCCACCCGAGAGGTAACCAGCGCCGAAATCGGCGAGATGGTTTTGGCCAAGCTGCAAATGATGAACGAAGTTGCCTTTGTGCGGTTCGCCTCGGTTTATCGACAGTTTCAAGGCATTCGCGACTTCGCCGAAACGCTGAGCGAGCTGCAAGACGACCGGCGCGATAGCGACCTAGACGAGGCCGACAACGACCCATCGTCAAATTATGTCGTTTCGGCCCAATCGTTATAGCGCAGCATTTCCAGCGATCGCCGCGATCAACTTGATCAATCCTGCTGGGGTTGTTATCAACAACCCCTCCAATTCAGCTATAATTTTAATCCTGTGGGTTTATCGGGCTGTCTACGTCTGCACGCTGCTGCGTGGGGTGGGCTGTCATATATCTGAGTTGATTGTTTTGTACGTCTACACGGAAACCGCAGTAATACGGAGAAATAATAGGACAACACTAGCATGCTCAATCAGGACGTAAAGGACGCTGACATCGGGTTTACACACGAAGACTTTGCCGCGCTACTCGACCAGTACGACTATCACTTCAACCCAGGCGATACCGTCTCTGGCACCGTGTTTAGTCTTGAGCCCAGGGGTGCCCTGATTGATATTGGTGCTAAAACGGCGGCTTACCTGCCCATTCAGGAGATGTCGATCAATCGGGTTGACCATCCTGAAGAGGTGCTGCGCTCCAACGAAACCCGCGAGTTCTTCATTCTCACCGACGAAAATGAAGATGGTCAGCTGACCCTCTCCATTCGTCGGATTGAGTACATGCGCGCTTGGGAGCGAGTGCGCCAGCTGCAGCAGGAAGACGCCACGGTGCGCTCTGGAGTCTTTGCCACCAACCGAGGCGGTGCTCTGGTCAGAATCGAGGGCCTGCGCGGCTTCATCCCCGGCTCTCACATCAGCACCCGTAAGCCCAAAGAAGACTTGGTGGGCGAAGATCTGCCCCTGAAGTTTCTTGAGGTTGATGAAGAGCGCAACCGCCTTGTGCTTAGTCACCGTCGGGCGCTGGTTGAGCGCAAGATGAACGGTCTGCAGGTAGGCGAGGTTGTGCTGGGGGCCGTGCGTGGCCTCAAGCCCTACGGTGCCTTTATCGACATCGGCGGTGTCAGCGGTCTGCTGCACATTTCCGAGATCTCCCATGACCACATTGACACGCCCCACAGCGTGCTCAACGTCAATGACGAGATCAAGGTCATGATCATCGACCTGGATGCGGAGCGGGGTCGAATCTCCCTCTCAACCAAACAGCTTGAACCCGAACCGGGTGATATGGTCAAGAACCCCGACCTGGTTTACGACAAAGCCGAAGAAATGGCGGCCAAGTACCGTGAAGCCATGCGCCGTCAGGCAGCTGAGCAGGCCGGTGAACTGGTTGATGAACCCGAAGACGTCTATGTGGAAGAAGAAGTAGCGGTAGGTGTCGAATAAACACACTGCTGCTCTAGCCTAGATTCTCCATAAATGCCTCCAGCGCCTGCTCGGTCACGTCATTGGGCGGGCGCCATTTATATTGGTTGAGGTCAACTCGACCCCGGCGGTCAAACACGACTCCCTCATCCTCTAACATGGCCCGCTGCATATAATCACTGCCGTTGCGTCGGGTCGATTCAGATACCTCGCCCTTCGCGTTAATGACGCGCTGCCAGGGCACATCGGACATCGGATCGACCCGGTAGAGGGCATACCCCACTAGGCGTGGCTTGCCGACTAATCCTGCTAGCTCGGCCACCTGCCCGTAGGTAGCGATCTTGCCCCTGGGGATTTGGCGCACCACAGCATAAATTCGTTCGTAGGTGAGCATGGTCTAGGCTCCGGCGCCTTGAGCCCGAGGGCTGCACAACACGACCAGCGAAAAGTCGGCGACGGCGATCGCGCTACCCGGCGTATAAATTTGCTTGCTCTGGCCAAAGCCGGTTGGCTCGTGAGTATTCAGCACCATAGACCAGCGCTCTTTCTTCA
>PYEQ01000687.1 GCA_003017785.1 filamentous cyanobacterium CCP5
CGTCGGCAGCGTCAGATGTGTATAAGAGACAGCCAGAAGGCTGGCAGGTCACTCCCTGTGAGAACCCGGTACTGCTATGCGTCACCGCTAACGGCGAGCTGGCAGGCACGGTTGAGCGCTTTAACTATCCGTTGACCGATATTGACCTGGCGGCTGAGGTCAACCCCACTTCTGGTGCTGAACTGGAGTATCTGCGGGCCTGGGTGGTAGAACACTACAGGGCGATTGAGAGCGATCGCCAGCTGGCGGATGGTTCCCTCATCTTTACCAGCGAACCGCCCGTGGAAATTTCCGTGGGGGGACTCCCTGGTCTGCGCTACCGGTTTAGATCCACTCACCCAGACGGGACGCTGTTTGAACGCTACGTGGGCTACGTCGCCACCGACGGCGAACTCCTGCACCTGTTTGTCACGGGCGTCATCAACGGCGACTATGCCGGGGTATTTGGCGACAACACGGCGCTGACTGAGTTTGAGCCCTATCTGGATGAACTTATCCAAGAACTGTCGCTGTCTGGGGCATCCGCCCGCGACCTAGCTAGCGCTTATTTGACAGCGATCGCGGAGTACACAGGGGGCAATGACTCAACCCATGACCCTGTCTAGATCCCATCATCCGGCCCGCTTCCTGGCCCTCTGGGTGCTGGCCAACTTAACGGGCGGCTTCCTGGCTGGATTTTTAGAAGAGAACGGCCTTCAGTTCATGGCCACCCTGGTGCTGACCGGGGCAATCATTGGCACAGCCCAATGGATAGTGCTGCGGAACCGAGGCGGATTTCGCTGGTGGCCCTTAATCAGCGCCATGGGCTGGATTCTCAGCACCTTAGGCACCAGCCTGTTTCAGGGCCTCTATCGCCCCGCTATCGAGTTTTTGTGGAATCAGGTAGGACTCTGGGAAGTCTTTTGGATCAATCTGTTCAGCCAGCCGCTCTGGATTTTGGGGATGGCGATCGCCCAGAGCTTAGTTTTGGGCAGTTCCCGTGCTGCCGGGGTGTGGCTGCTTGCCAGCCTGGTCGGAGCAGCGGCCAATGGCGTGGTCAGCGCCCTTTTGTGCAGAGCTTGGTGTCCAGCGCTACCGGCTGCGCTGGTCGGCATTGTTAACGGCTTAGGCTGGGCGACCTACGGCATTGTTACCGGCATGGCCGCCATCAAACTATTGGGGCATTCCCCCACTGAGAAAGAATGAAAAGACTCAAACATTTTGGGCTGGCTGTGGCCCTGGCGGTTGCAGCTGCAGGGCTGAGCGTTCCGGTGCAGGCTCAAATGCCGCCATCGGTGCCCTCTGCCAATACCCTGGCCAGCCAGCGGGTAGATCTGAGCACCTTAGAAGCCGCCCTTCAGGGCCAAGACTGGGCAGCTGCCGACAACGAAACTCGACGAATTTTGCAGAGTTTCGTCCACGCTAATACCGATATTTTCGCCGAACCCGTGCCGACCCTGATTCCGCCGGAGGTGCTGCAGGCCATAGACCGGCTGTGGATTGAGGCTAGCGATGGGCGATTTGGGTTCACTCCCCAGCTGAAAATCTGGCATGAATTCGACGCCCAGCGATTTACCGATGCCAACGCCCTAGCTCGGGCTTTTGGTAATCGGGTTGGCTGGACCCGCACTGTCCCCAGCGAGGCGTATCAGTTCACCTCCCCGGACTGGCTGACGGAGCCAGAGCTGACCTATTCCCTGGCGGCTCCGGTGGGGCATCTGCCCTGGGCGGGCATGGACTGGTCGGTGATTGAGGCAATCCTCAGCACCCAGAGCTGCGGTAGCTGCACCATCGATGTGCTGTACTTGCAGGGCGATCGCTTTGGCCGCTACCTGCCGTCTTTGTTTAACCGGGTCGAGACAGCCCTGACCCTACCGACTCCCCAGGTTAGCTCCTGGAACCGGGCTCAACTCGCCCGGCAGATCAATCTGAAGTCCCTTTATCCCGATAGCGCCTGCCCGATTCACACCGTATCCTCCGCCATTAGCCCGGACGGTAGCACGATAGCCATCGGCAGCTATAGCTACGAGCGCTCCTGCGCCACCCCCGGCGAGAGTGCCCTGGCCCTATGGAATGCCCGGCGCGGCAACCGGATGATCACCCTCCATCGAGGCCCGGCGCTGGAAGCCTTTTCCCAGGGGAATCCGCCCCAGGAACCGCCGAGTGAAGGCGATCGCATTGTTGGGGATGTGGCAAATGCCGTCGCCTTTACCCCCGATGGTCGGTTCTTGGCGGCGGGAATGTCCTATGGGGTGATCCGCCTGTGGAATACCGCTACCTGGGAGCAGGCGCAGATCTACGAGGGACACCAGTATGCGGTGCGGGCGATCGCCATTAGCCCGGACGGTGAAATTCTAGTCAGCGCCAGTTCTGACCAGACCATCAGGCTATGGAATTTAAAAACAGGGGAACTGCTGCGGGTGATCGCTCTGGATCAGTCCGACGGCATTGTGCAAACCCTGTTGATTAGCCCCGACGGACAGCGGCTGGCGACTTCGACTAACCGCAACACCATCCAGCTTTGGGAAATTCAGACCGGTCGGCTGGTGCGCAATCTAGTGGATGAGGCGATCGATCTGCGTCCGGGGATGCCTCTGGCCTTTAGTCCCGACGGCCAGACCCTGGCAGCAGCGGCCCCCGACCACAGCGTTAAACTTTGGAATGCCCGCAGCGGCGCTCGCATCATCACCCTCCAGGGCCATGCCAATGCCCTAAAGGACCTAGCCTTTAGCCCCGACGGTAGCTATC
>PYEQ01000688.1 GCA_003017785.1 filamentous cyanobacterium CCP5
GAGCATGTCCTGCTTGTTGCCGAAGCCACCGCCGATGTTGGGCTTGTAAACCCGGACTTTTTCTTTGGGCAGCTCGAACAGCTTGCACAGCAGGTTCTGGCAGTAGAACGGCACCTGGGTGCTCGATCGCACCACCAGAATTCCGTCTTCATCCAGCCAGGTGGTGCAGGCGTGGGGCTCTAAATGAAAGTGCTGGCAGGCGGGCAGGTGGTAAGTATGCGTGAGAACAATCTCTGCCTCGGCCAGTCCCGTTGCCACATCCCCTGCCCCCAGGGTGACCTTGCCAGAAATATTGTGGGCCGCATCAGCAATCTGATAAGACTCCGGTTCGTCGTGCACCAGGGGTGGATGTTCACAAACGGGCAGGTCCTCAGGCCAGGCTTCTCTGAGCTTGTCGCCGATCGCTTGCAGCGGGTCGAGCACGGCGGGCAGCACTTCGTAGTCCACCTCAATTAGCTCACAGGCACGGGTGGCGATCGCCGCCGAGTCCGCCACCACTGCCGCCACCCTGTCCCCCACAAACCGGAGCTTGGCATCCAGCAAATAATGATCGTGGGGATCGGGCACGGGTTCCCCGTGGCCTGCGGTGGAATAGGCGATCCGGGGCACGTCCTGGTGGGTTAGGACTAGCTGTACCCCCGGCAGGGCCTGGGCCTTGGTGGTGTCGATGGAGCGGATGCGGGCGTGGGAATGGGGCGATCGCAGCACCTGCATGTGTAAGGTGGCGGGCGGTGCCCAGTCGCCTGTATAAATCGGCTGTCCAGTGACAATCTTCGGCCCGTCCTGCTTGGGAACGCTCTGGCCGACGCCGCTGGTAGTGACTGGCGTGGGCTGGGCATGGCCGTTCTTGGCGGCCACCACGCTCTCGACTATGGTCTGATAGCCGGTGCAGCGACACATATTGCCGTCCATCGCGGCCCGAATCTCGGCTTCGTCGGTGGTTTCCAAGGCAGTACAGCTCAGGATCATCCCTGGCGTACAGAAACCGCATTGGAAACCCTGGTGGTCTAGAAACGCCGACTGCATGGGGGAAAGCTGGCCGTCCTGAGCGACGCCCTCAATGGTGGTAATGGCCTTGCCCTGTGCCCGCAGGGCCGGATACAGACAGCTATGTACTGGCTGGCCGTCTACCCACACCGTGCAGCTACCACAGTCCCCCGATTCGCACACCTGATGCACCCCCGCCCAGCCTTCAGAGCGCAGCAGCCGCAACAGGGAACCCCCTGGCGCACAGGTGGTTTCGGTGGGGCGATCGTTGACGGTAAACGAAATCGGCAGCATTGGCATTATGGGTGGTGAACGGTAGGGGCGCATGCTGTGCGCCCTATGGGGTTTGGGACAGGGCATCAAAACATTGCCCCATCAACACGGCGGTCATGGCGCGGCGGTAGTCAGCCCCGCCGGTCACGTTGTCTAACCAGCGATCGCGAGGAATTACATCATCCAAAACCGCCCCAAAGCTGACTTCCTCTGCCCCCAATTCCAGCAGCACCGGAGCAGGGAGCCCGCCACCGATCGCATAGCGCATTTGTTCCCTGGCCGGATTTCTGGCCGCTACGGCGATCGCCACCGCGATTCCCGCCGATGCCAAGCACAGCCGTCGATAGCACACCTCCCAGGTCAGAAAGTCTGTGGGAATCAGAATCCGCCGCATGACTTCTCCAGGTTCCAGCTGGGTCTGGCAGGCTCCGGTTTGAAAATCCGCCGCGTCTAGCCAGCGGGATTCCCCAGAGGATGACAGGATTTGGTAGCGGGCGCCCAGCAGCACCATCACGGGAGCAAAGGTGCTGGCGGGCAGAGCTAGACAGATGTTGCCGACTATGGTCGCTGTTCCCTGCACCTTGAAGGACGCCAATTCGTGGACGGCCTGATTGAGGGCGGCGATCGCCGGCCATTCTGCTGGAATCTCAAGACCTAGTAGTTTCGCCATGGCACAGGTTGCGCCAATTTCGATGCCCTCGGACGTGACAGACAGTTCCGACCAGCCGAGATGGCCCATGTCGACCAGGGTGGTGAGGTGGGGCTGGGGCTCGCTAAACAGCCAGGTACCTCCCGCTAGCCAAGCCCAGCCCGGCTGCCACTGGGGTACGTCCTCCAGGGCGCGGGGCTGAACGACAGCTTCGACATTGAGCAGATCCATCGGTTGCGGCTAAGTAGATTGTCTTGATCGTCGTAGATACTGTGTTGGCCTAAGGCCAACACAGTATCTACAGCATCCTTGTATGACATCTCGGTAACCATGACTTCCTCAAACGGTGATCCCCACGGTAGTCATCTCAAGGTATAGAGAAGCCAGTTTCAAAAGCTGTATCCGCTGCCACTGCTTAAGCAGCTTCTAATTGGGCGATCGCGGTCTTAATTTCCAGGGGCGAACTCACCTGAAACGCGATCATCCCTGAATCTTGGGCGGCTTCCACGTTGCTGCGTCCGTCGTCGAAGAAAGCGATTTGAGCGGGGACGACCTCCAGGGTGTCGATGATGTGCTGAAAAATCGCCGGGTTCGGCTTCATCTGGCCGATCTCGTAGGAGAGAAACAGCACTTCGAAGTAGTCAAAGAAGCCGTGGCGGCGGAGCTTGCCCATGTGGGCCGGATTGGTATTTGAGAGCAGGGAAAGGTGGTAGCGGGGTTTCAATTCTGCCAGCATCGCCTCACATTCGGGCATCGGTTCCTGCACCATTTCTAGAAACTCAGCCTGCACCTGTCTCTTATACACATCTC
>PYEQ01000689.1 GCA_003017785.1 filamentous cyanobacterium CCP5
CATGGCTTTGGAGGTGAAATAGTCTCACACACGGTAGCGTCAAGCTCGGCGTTCCTCAATCCTCCAAAGGTAGATTTAATTCAACCGTTCTAGAGCCGCCGCTGGCTGAGCGGAGTTCCCGCTGGCTGAGCGGAGTCGAAGCCAGCGTCTCTCGAAGGGGGAAAGCCAGAACACAGTTCAAATGCCCCTTCAGGAGCGTCCCACCGAAGGTGGGCCAGCAACCAACTGCCGCCCTGGACCTCGCGGAAGGGTCAGTCTGTCACAGGTGTTTTTAGCGCTTCGCATCGATAGAGAAGATATGACTTTAGACTCCGCTGTACAAGCCTATGTCGGGAGTGGGAAGACAGTTTTTCTGGCTGTGCTTAATATTTGAATGTTTGGATGGGAGATCCGCTGCTTAGCTGGCTGGCTTTCTCCCCTTGGAAGACACAGTGTGAACGGCTCTACTCCAGTAAATAGCTTCACCCGCGATCGCTGGGTAAGCGAAGCCGCCGCTGGCTGAGCGGAGCCGTTGGCGTTGGCGAAGCCACTCCAACGGAGTAAGCCTCTCCCGAAGGGAGAAAGCCAGCCGTAGCATTCAGGAAGCAGATAAAGGAAATCAAATAGTGGTCAACACGCAGCAACCCCCGCTGAACCCCCCTTTGAGTAACGATCCGCTGTGGTTTAAGCAGGCGATTATTTACGAGGTGCCGGTGCGGGCCTTCGCCGACAGCAACGCCGATGGGATTGGCGATTTTGCGGGCCTTACCCAGAGACTCGACTACCTGCAGGATCTGGGGGTGACTGCCGTCTGGGTGCTGCCGTTTTTCCCCTCCCCCCTCCGGGATGACGGCTACGACATTGCCGACTATGGCAACGTTAACCCGATCTACGGCACCCTGGAAGACTTCAAAGAATTTCTGGAGGCGGCCCACCAGCGCAACATCCGGGTGATCATCGAGTTGATCGTTAACCATACCTCTGACCAGCACCCCTGGTTTCAACGGGCTAGGCGATCGCCCAAGGGCAGCCCGGAGCGAGACTTCTACGTGTGGAGCGATAGCCCCCAGAAGTACCAGGAAGCCCGGATTATCTTCCAGGACTTTGAGCTGAGCAACTGGACCTGGGATCCGATCGCCCAGGCCTATTACTGGCACCGGTTCTACTCCCACCAGCCGGATCTCAACTACGACAACCCGGCGGTGCAGAAGGCGGTGTTTGAAGTGCTGGACTTCTGGCTGGCGATGGGGGTGGACGGTCTGCGGATGGACGCGGTGCCCTACCTCTACGAGCGGGAAGGCACCAACTGCGAAAACCTGCCGGAAACCCACCAGTTCCTCAAGGATCTGCGCCGCTACGTGGACGCCAGCTACCCCAACCGGATGCTGCTGGCGGAGGCCAACCAGTGGCCCGAAGACGCCGCCGCCTACTACGGCGACGGGGACGAATGCCACATGAACTTCCACTTCCCCCTGATGCCGCGGCTGTTCATGTCCCTGCGGATGGAGGACAACTTCCCAATCATCGACATTCTCCAGCAGACCCCGGAGATCCCGGACAACTGCCAGTGGGGTCTGTTTCTGCGCAACCACGACGAGCTCACCCTGGAGATGGTCACGGACGAAGACCGGGACTACATGTACCGGGTCTACGCCCACGACCCCCAGATGCGCATCAACCTGGGGATTCGCCGGCGGCTGGCCCCGCTGCTGGGCAACGATCGCCGCCAGATTGAGCTGCTCCACAGCCTGCTGCTTTCCCTGCCGGGAACCCCGGTGCTCTACTACGGCGACGAAATCGGCATGGGGGACAACGTGTATCTGGGCGATCGCAACGGCGTTCGCACCCCGATGCAGTGGAGCCCCGATCGCAACGCCGGATTCAGCCGCGCCTCTCCCCAGCAGCTGTTTCTGCCCCTGGTGATCGAGTCGGAGTACCACTACGAAGCGGTTAACGTCGAGTCCCAGCGCACCAACGCCAACTCCCTCTGGTACAGCTTCAAGCGACTGATTGCCACCCGCAAGCGGTTCCAGGCATTTGGCCTGGGTAGCTTTGAACTGCTGCACAGCAACAACCGCAAGGTGCTGGCCTACATGCGCACCTACGGGGACGAAAAAATTCTGGTAGTGGCCAACCTCTCCCGCCACCTGCAAACCGTCGAGCTAGACCTGGAAGACTTCAGCGGCCTCCAGCCCGAGGAAATCTTTGGCCGCACCCAGTTTCCAGGGATTACCGAAGACCCTTACTTCTTGAGCGTCGGCCCCTACGGCTGCTACTGGTTTGCCCTCAAGCCCCAGCGCAGTCAGATGCAGGCTCCCCCCTCGGAGCGTCCGATTCCCAAGCTGCGGCTGCCCCAGCCCTGGCAGACGGCCTTTACCCGCAAAGAGCTGGAGATTCCCTTAGAATCGGCCCTGCTGCACTACCTGAATAGCTTTAGCTGGTTCGAGGGCAAAGCCCAGTCAGCCCATGTTATCGAGGCCATTCCCTGTGACGGCGAGGCGGTGGATGCCCGTCTGGTGTGGCTGCGGGTCACCTACATCGACCAGGAACCCCAGACCTACCTGCTGCTAGTGGGCCACGCCGAAGGGGATGCCGCCATGCAGTTGCTGACGGATGCCCCGAAAGCCGTAATCGCTCGTCTATATGCTCAATACAGCGCCCAGGAAGACTCGGTGGAAGTGCTGTTCGACGCGATGGATTTGGGTGGGCGGGCCACCGTCAAGAG
>PYEQ01000690.1 GCA_003017785.1 filamentous cyanobacterium CCP5
ATCTCACAGTGCGCTGGGTCGGCCTTTGATTTTGCCTGATTTTACGGCATCGAGATCGCCTCTTTCATCTTGTTTCAGAGAAAATCTCATCCTCAAAACGGTCGCTACACTGGAGGGGGGCCAGGCTCTACCCCAAGCGTGAAGGCTCGCCTCAGAAACGCCACAGGCTCGGTTCAGGGGGTTAGCTCAGCTTGTAAAGCGTCACAGGGCGCTGGTATTAAGTTGTGCCTGGGGCTTACGGTACAGGCTCACGGTTCAGACCCATAGCTCAGTCGTGCGGTTAGGAGAGAAGCCATGCAGATCCAGAGAACGTTAGCGATCGCCCTAGGAATGGCCGTTGTGGTAGCTCCTGGAAGTGCAGTGGGGATGCGGCCTGCCCATGCGGTGGAGCAAGCTGCCGTCAATCTCCTAAATCAGGGCCGCCAGCAGGCGGAGCAGGGGCAGCTAGAGGCGGCGAACGCCACCTACAGCCAGGTGATTCAAGCCGATGCCACCAGTGCCGAAGCCTATTTCTATCGCGGCATTGCCTACCACGACCTGGGCGATTATCAGCTCGCCATCGCTGACTTTTCGCGAGCGCTTCAGCTTCGCCCCGACCATCCAGAAACCCTATACAACCGGGGTGAGGCCCACGCTCACATGACCAATGCCGAGGCGGCGATCGCCGATCTGACCCAGGCCATTGCGCTCGCCCCTGACGTTGTCCAGCCCTATCTAGATCGCGGCCTTGTCTTCGCGGCCACTGGCAACTTACCCCAGGCTCTCAGCGACCTAGACTCCGCAATTGCCCTGGACCCCGACAACGCCGATGCCCACTACAACCGAGGCAAAATTTATACCGAACTGGGCAATGGCGCAGCCGCCCTCTCAGACTTCAACACAGCGCTCCGCCTCAATCCTGAGCTGGCTGAAGCCTACGGCAATCGCGGTGTCTTGCAGTACCAGCTCGGCGACCCTCAAGCTGCTATGGTCGATTTGCGCCAGGCGGCGGCGCTATTTCAGGCCCAGGGTGATCGCCAAGGCTATCAGCAAACCCTGTACTTCATGCAGCAGGTGCAGCAGGGAAGCGGGCCAACCCCGTGAGGCCAACGCCCTCAATCCTCTGAACAGATGTTCAGTGGTAACGATTCTCAGTATCATAGAGAAAAAGCCAGGAAACCTAATCGATGGCTCATTCTCGCTCTACAGAGAACTCTACAATTCAAGCCGTTGATGCCCCCAGTTGTGACGAGTCGCTGGTGCATTTAGACAACGTGCGCCAGGTGCAGCCCGAGGTGCTAAGCACCGAGAAGGCCCAGCGAATGGCGGAGTTTTTTAGCGCTCTCTCTGACCCCCACCGGCTCAAGCTGCTGTCGGCCCTAGCCCAGCAAGAACTCTGCGTGTGCGATCTGGCCGCTGCGGTGAAGATGGGTGAATCGGCGGTGTCGCACCAACTGCGGGTGCTGCGATCGCAGCGTCTAGTCACCTACCGTCGCCAAGGCCGCAACGTCTACTATGGCCTGGCTGACGATCACATCATGTCCCTCTACCGGGAAGTCGCCGCGCACCTAGATGAGTGACGTAATCCCTCTTTTGAAGGTTATCGAGTCACGGTGACTTCACTACGATCTGTAGGCAAAAATGTTCACTCTCACCCCCAAGCAAGTATTCATGTACTACATAGTCGAAACGACAAAACCCTTTGAACAGGCCGCCACCGATCTTGAATTGGCCGTTAAGCATCATGGCTTTGGCGTTCTCCATATTCACGACTTGGGGGCAACACTGCGTGGTAAAGGCATTGAGTTTGAAGCGCAGTGCAAGGTGTTTGAGGTTTGCAATCCGCAGCAAGCCGCCGCCGTCATGGCAACGGATATGCGACTGAATATGGCATTACCCTGTCGGATCTCGGTCTTTACCGAAAAAGGTACAACGAAGATCGGTTTGATCAAGCCTGCCCAAATGCTTGCAGCTCTGTCTCAGGATCCGGAATTAACTCGAATTGCTGAAGAGGTTGAAGAAAGAACTATCCAGATGGTTGATGAAGCAAAATAAGTAAAAGTTAAAAGTCCTCTTCCATAGTTGTTTGAATGCGGAAGAGGGGTGATGAAAACAGTTTTAGGCAGGCTAGCGTGGTCGGTTAAACCTCAAGTGGTTAACGTTCCAAGGACTGGTCTGCCCACGAAACCGGGTCTTCTGAAGGTTCTAGATGGGTGAATATAAATGTGCCGGGTAGAGAGCGGGCGATCGCCAGCTCAATTACTTCACAGAGGTCATGTCCCTGTTTGACCGTCCAACTACCTGGCACCAACACATGTACCGAGACAAACCGCCGGGCACCAGCCACCCGAGTTCTTAATGCATGAAATTGAATTCCCTCAGCCTCAAAAGGCTGCAAAGTATCGGCAACAATTTGACGCTCCTCAGCCGGTAAGGCCGTATCTAAAAGACCCATTCCCGTTTCGCGCAGCAATCTCAGCCCCGCCCAAACAATATTTGCCGCGACAACCAAGGCAATAATCGGGTCAAGAATTAGCCAACCCGTAGTGGGAATCAGAATTACCCCCACCACGACCCCTACCGATGTCCAGACATCGGTCAGTAGATGGTGTGCATCTGCCCGCAGAGTAATAGAGCGCAGCCGCCGACTGGCCCGCAGCATAACGATAGCCAACGTCCCATTGATCGCCGTTGCCGCCAGCGATAGGGCTAAGCCAATGCC
>PYEQ01000691.1 GCA_003017785.1 filamentous cyanobacterium CCP5
TGCTAAGGGCGATCGCCACCGTATCGGTTTTCAAATAGTCTCCGGCGGCAGCCTGCTTCAGATAGTTGCTGGCGGCAGCACGGTCAAACGTTAGGGGCTGGCCGTGCTCCATCAGCAAGAATTCTCCCATCTGCACCCGCAGATCGTTTTGGTCGAAGCTGACGCCAGCCCGGCCTGCCGCTCCGGCAATCCGGCCCCAGTTGGGGTCGCGGCCAAAAATAGCTGATTTCACCAGAGACGATCCGGCCACGGTGCGGGCCACCTGGCGGGCAGCGGCGTCGGTAACTGCTCCCGATACGGTAACTTCGATCAGGCAGGTGGCGCCCTCGCCATCCCGGGCGATCGCTTTGGCCAAATGAATGCACACCTCCGTCAGCATTGCCTCTAGCCGGTCTGCATCGGGGCCAGCATTGGTAATCGCCGGCGTGCGCGACTCTCCGTTGGCTAGGGCAATCAGGCAGTCGTTGGTGCTGGTGTCGCCATCAACGGTGATTTGGTTAAAGCTGCGGTTAGCCGCCCGCCGCAGCATGTCCTGCCAGAGGGTAGAAGACACTGAAGCATCGCAGGTAACAAAGGCCAACATAGTCGCCATGTTGGGATGGATCATCCCCGAACCTTTGGCCATGCCGCCGATGCGCACTGGGCGGTCATTCAGAGTGGTTTCTAGGGCGATGGTCTTGGGGACCAAATCCGTAGTGATAATCGCCTGGGCGGCAGCCGCAGCGCCCCCTGGACTGAGGGCATCGACCAGAGGGGGAATCCCTGCCTTGAGCAGGTCCATTTTGATCCGTTGACCGATGACCCCGGTGGAGGCCAGCAGCACGGAATCTGCGGATAGGTTCAGGGCGGCAGCCAGGGCTTCGGCACTGTCAACCGCATCGACCCAGCCCTGATTGCCAGTGCAGGCGTTGGCCTGACCAGCATTTACTAAAACGGCACGGGCCGTGGATTTGCCTTCTAGTCGCTGTCGGCAGTAGTCGATACAGGCCGCTCGCACGTGACTGGTGGTGAATACCCCAGCGGCGATCGCATCCGTCTCCGACAAAATCAACGCCAAATCCGGCGCGCCAGATGGCTTCAGCCCCGCCGTCACCCCTGCCGCCTTAAATCCTTTGGGAGCGGTAATCCCCCCGTCAACCACGCGCCAATCTGCCATAACGTTTGCTTAAGTTCTATGCCCGTTTGCACGGGATTATATCAGGGGATATCGTCTGGCTAATCCCCAGAGTGAATTCGATATTGGCTCTGGACAAGCCCCTGGGCGAAAACCTGCGTAGATAGATGCTCCAGCCTGACATCGTCCGCTAGCGCCCCAAATAGCGGAATGCCTTCGCCAATCAGTATTGGTATGCGGGTCAGGGTGATGTCATGAATCAGACCCATCCTGAGAAACCTTTGGATGGTCTGGCCGCCGTCAATGTAAATCCGGTGGAATCCTCTCTCAGCGCAGTGCTGCATCACAGTATCCGGAGCCGCCGCCATGATTTCGATCCGATCCTGGAGGGATGCGGGAACGTTAGGATGCCCTTGACTGAGCACAATCACCGGTTTGCGGTCGTAGGGCCAGGTCGGAAATGCGAGGATGATTTCGTAAGTGTTCCGCCCCATCACCAGGGCATCTACGGAGTCAAAAAACTGTTGATAGCCGTAATCTTCTTGTTGGCTATCGACGCTATCGGTATCTAGGGATAGCCAATCAATAGCGCCATTAGTTCGAGCAATGAAGCCATCTAGGGATGTGGCAATAAATACCGAGCACTGTATAGACACGGTAGAAAAGACACTCCAGCATGGGGGGTGGAGATTCGATTCTATCAGCCAAGCCCATGCCGACCATGAAAAAAGGAGAGCTGCAAGCAGCTCTCCCTACCATCAGGGTGCATCTACTAAGCATAGTATGTCACAAAGGTGAAGGAGTGTCACACCCCCTATTTGATTTAATGTAATTCTTTACACAGAAAGGCGGTCTTTAAATTCGCCACAGCCAGTCGCTATCAAGCTTCCAACTCTAGTATGCCCGCGGGACTCTCCACCCAAGCAGTCGCTTACTAGCTTGGAAAAACACCCTTCTACCTGGGACAAGGCAAAAAAATGGGAGAACTGCGAACAGCTCTCCCAAACCATCAGGGTGCATCTACTTAACACAGTATGCCACAAATGTGATGGGGGGTGAAACCCCATATAGACTCTTTTTTAAAACTTTTTATTCGTTAAGTTTCTTCCCAAGCAGCTGATTGGTGAGTTTGGGATCGACACGACCACCGGTGCGCTTCATGATTTGGCCCACGAAGAATCCCTGGAGTTTCTTCTTACCGTTTCTATAGGCTTCTAGCTCATCCGGATGGGCCGCTAAGACTTCGTCAATCATGGCCTCAATCTTAGCGGGGTCGGAAATTTGACTGAGTCCCTCAGCCTCCACCATCGCCTTCGGAGAGCCACCCTTCGTCAGCAACTCTGGCAGTAAGTCTTTGGCAATTTTGTTACTAATAGTGCCCGCTTCAATCAGCTGAACCATCTCAGCCAGCCTAGCTGGCTGCAAAGGCAGATCGGAAATCAGCAGTTTTTCGGCATTCAAGTAGGCAGCGATGTCCTGGGTAATCCAGTTTGTGGCTAGCTTCGGATCTGCGCCAGCCGCAACGGTCGCTTCGAAATATTCGGCCACAGCCCGTTCATCGGTCAGCACCCGAGCGT
>PYEQ01000692.1 GCA_003017785.1 filamentous cyanobacterium CCP5
GAATCACTTCGCATTCGGCGGAGGTGGGCAGGGCGATCGCGTCTTCATCTAAACAGGGGTTCATGGCGATCAGCCGCTCCCCCGCCACAAACCGGGGGACGTTCTCCCCGTAGATGGCGGTGCGAATCATCTGGTTGAGCTGGTTCACCCGCCGGTTGGTGTAGGCCAATGCCCGCACCTGGTCGGGATTGGCCAGGTAGGCATCGCTAGTGAAAGCCCGCAGCAGCAGAGTTTCCCAGGTGGGACGGGGCAGTACAAAGCAGCCGGCGGTTTTTTCCGGGTTGGTGTCGGTGTCGAAGCGGGGCAGCACCGGACGGGCCAGATCCTGGCGAATGCCCTCGGCAACCACGCCGATGGCGTTGCCGTAGCGCACCACTTCGGTGAGTTCGCTGCGCTGATGAATCTGGCGAAAACAGGCGGATTCAGGCTCATTCACCGGCGGCAGCTGGGCCGGGTCGCCCACAAAGAGAATCTGGGTGCCCTGGTAGAGGTCGCTGACGGCCTTCACCAGCAGCTCCCACATTTCTTCGTTGATCATGGAGCATTCGTCCACAATCACCAGGTCGTAGCGCTCAATCTGGCTGCCCTGCTGGCGATCGGGGCGAAACACCTGCTTGCCGGTGGTTTCATCTACCACGGGCCGTAGCCCGAGCAGCTTGCAGCAGGTCATGGCGTCGATATTCAGCCCCCACTGGGCGGCCATTACCGCTAGCACCTTAGTCGCTTTGTTGCTGAAGGCCGACAGCACGATGCGGCGATCGTCCCCCCGCTGCCGCAGCTGCCGAATGAATACCTGCAGCAGAGTGGTTTTGCCGGTGCCGGCATAGCCCGTGAGCAGGTAGAGCTTTTCAGAACTCTGAACAAACGTGTCCAGAGCCTCAAGGGCCCTGGTTTGCTCCACCGTCAGGTCTAGCTGATGGGTACGATTGGGGCGAGAACGGGCGATCGCCATAGCCTTAATGCAGATGTTCTATTAACCCTAGCCTTAGAACCTGTCTGGATCAATATAAAAATTCCAGGGTCTATACGACCCTGGAATTTGTTGGAACCAAACCGCTAGCTGAGCAGAGTCATTTGCTTGCATCTTCCGGAGAGCGCCAGCTAGGGGAGTGATTAGTCCTCCTAGAAGGGAGAAAGCTAAGGCTTTAGCTCACCATCGCAGGCTCCTTTGCTGCAGACAACTGGGCCTGAATGGCGCTCACATTGGCCTTGGCATCGCCAAACAGCATCAGCGTATTGTCCTTATAGAACAGCGGGTTCGGCACTCCCGCATAGCCCGCCGACAGGCTGCGCTTGAGCACAATGCAGGTTTGGGCCTTCCACACTTCCATTACCGGCATGCCAGCGATCGGGCTGCCCGGATTATCCTGGGCGCTGGGGTTCACAGTGTCGTTGGCCCCAATCACCAGCACTACGTCCGTACTGGGGAAATCATCGTTGATTTCGTCCATTTCCAGCACGATGTCGTAGGGTACATTGGCCTCCGCCAGCAGCACGTTCATGTGACCTGGCATCCGACCCGCTACCGGGTGAATGCCGAAGCGCACGGTCTTGCCTCGCTTGCGAAGAATATTAGTGATATCCGAGATGGCGTGCTGGGCTTGAGCCACCGCCATGCCGTAGCCAGGAACGATCACCACGCTTTCAGCGTTGTTGAGCAGTTCGGCGGTTTCCGCCGCCGTCGTAGGAGTCGCCTCCCCTTCAGTCTGTACCGCGTCGACGCTGCCGCCAACCCCTTCGCCCCAGCCCCCCAACAGCACGTTCAAGAAGGAGCGGTTCATGCCTTTGCACATGATGTAGCTGAGAATGGCTCCGCTGCTGCCCACCAGGGCTCCGGTGATGATCAGCAGGTCGTTGTTGAGCATGAAGCCCGCCGCCGCCGAGGCCAGACCCGAGTAGCTGTTGAGTAGCGAGATCACCACCGCCATATCGGCCCCGCCGATCGCCATCACGATCACAATGCCAAAAATGCCCGCGATCGCCGTCATGGCCGCCAGCGCAATCATCGGCCCATCGCCGGTTGCGGTGAGAAAAGGGAAGCCCAGGGCCGCGATCGCCCCCAGCATGCCCAGCGTCAGCACGTGGCGGGCGGGCAGCAGCACCGCTCGGCTCGGCACCCAGCCCCGCAGCTTGGCCACCGCAATCATCGACCCGGTAAAGGTGACGATGCCGATGAACACGCCCACAAAGATTTCCACCCGGTGAACAATCACGTCCCCGCCGCTGAGGGCGGCGCTGGGCTGAAGATATTCGGCAAAGCCCACCAGCACGGCGGCTAGGCCCACAAAGCTGTTGAGCAGGGCCACCATCTCGGGCATATCGGTCATCGCCACGCGGGAGGCCGCCAGCACGCCCACCAGCACGCCCAGACCAATGGAGCCAATCTGAATCGGGTAGCCCTGGCTGATGGCGGCAGTGGCGGCAAAGGCGATCGCCATGCCGAGAATGCCCAGTAGGTTGCCCTTTTTGGCGGTCTCCGGCTGCGATAGCCCGGCCAGACTCAGAATGAACAGAGCGCTGGCGACAATATAGGCGGTGGTTACGAGGTTGTTTTCCATGGGATAGGGGAATGGGGGGAGGGCAAATTTTGAACTTTGAATTTTGCATTTTGAACTTTGAATTCAAAATGCAAAATTCAAAAAGAATTACTTGTGAAACATATTCAGCATCCGCTGGGACACCATGAA
>PYEQ01000693.1 GCA_003017785.1 filamentous cyanobacterium CCP5
GACTACGCCCTAATCCAAAAGTTAGGTTCTCTGCATTGGGCGCAGGCTGTGCGCCCCTACGGTGCCACCATGCTCAGGGCAACCGCTTCGGCGACTTTGATGCCGTCGATGCCAGCGGAGAGGATCCCTCCCGCATACCCGGCCCCTTCTCCAGCGGGATAGAGCCCGATGGTATTAATGCTCTGATACTCCTCGTTGCGCTTGATCCGAATCGGGGAGGAAGTGCGGGTTTCAATGCCGGTGAGCACTGCGTCATCCATGGCAAATCCTTGGATCTTTTTGTCGAAGGCGGGGATGGCTTCGCGAATGGCGGCGATCGCAAACTCCGGCAGGCTGGAACTCAAATCCCCCAGGTGTACCCCCGGCTTGTAGGAGGGCTGCACCTGACCAAACTCGGTGGAGGGTCGTCCAGCGAGAAAATCCCCCACCAGCTGCCCCGGGGCCTCGTAGGTGCCGCCCCCCAGGGCAAAGGCCCGTTCTTCCAGGCTGCGCTGCAGGGCAATTCCCGCTAGCGGCCCGTCGGGATAGTCCTCCGGAGTAATACCCACGACGATCGCGCTGTTGGCGTTGGACTCATTGCGGGCATATTCGCTCATGCCGTTGGTCACCAGGCGGCCCGGTTCGGAGGCGGCGGCCACCACCTTGCCCCCCGGACACATGCAAAAGCTGTAGACCGATCGCCCGTTTTCACAGTGGTGTACCAGCTTGTAGTCGGCGGCCCCAAGGCGATCGTGGCCTGCATTCTTGCCAAACCGGCAGCGGTCAATCAGGGACTGGGGATGCTCGATGCGAAAGCCAATGGAAAAAGGCTTCGGTTCGATGTAGACGCCGCGATCGCAGAGCATTTGAAAAGTGTCGCGGGCGCTGTGGCCCACCGCCAGCACCACCTGGCGGCTGGGGATATAGTCGCCGTTCTCCAGCCGCACCCCCTGCACCTGCCCCTGGTCGATGTCAATGTCTACCACCCGGCTCTGGAAGCGGATTTCGCCCCCCAGGGACTCGATGGTAGCCCGCAGGTTCTGGACGATTTTCACCAGCCGGTAGGTGCCGATGTGGGGCTTGTTGACGTAGAGAATTTCCGGGTCGGCTCCGGCCTTCACCAGCTCCGTCAGCACCTTGCGGCCATAGTGCTTGGGATCGCGCACCTGGCTGTAGAGCTTGCCGTCAGAAAAGGTGCCCGCCCCCCCCTCGCCAAATTGGGCGTTGGATTCCGGGTTCAGCCGTTTTTTGATCCAGAAGCCAAAGGTATCGACGCTGCGATCGCGCACCGACTTGCCTCGCTCCAGGAGCAGAGGCCGAAACCCCATCTGGGCCAGCAGCAGGCCGGCAAACATGCCGCAGGGGCCGGTGCCAATCACGATGGGGCGATCGCTCGCATCTGGCGGAGCCTGGGCCACCACCCGATAGGTCATATCCGGGGTGGGCACCACGTGGGGGTCTTTTTTGAACCGCTTCAGCAGCGCTGGTTCCTGGGGCGTTTCTACATCGACGATGTACACCAGGATGATGTTGGGCTTTTTGCGGGCATCGTAGCTGCGCTTAAAAATGGTGTAGCCGGTCAGATCCGCCGCCGCGATCCGCAGCTTTTTGAGAATCGCCTCTTGTAAAGCAGTTTCGGGGTGGTCGAGGGGGAGCTTAATTTCGCTGAGGCGCAGCATGATTGGCGGTAGGGCTAGAGCAGCTTCACATTCTAACAAGCCCCCTACTGGATTATCCGGCCCACTATTATGGATAGGTCCAGTGTTCAGACTAGCCTTGGAGCAGTCCATTTAGGGGCCGTAAAAAATGAGTTCAGTTCCGCTGGCTGAGCGGAGCCGAAGCCAGCGGAAGACCCTGTTCCCTGAGCAGAGTCATTGGCGCTAGCGTTGGCGAAGCCACTCCGAAGGAGTTAGCCATGCCCGATAGGGCTATAGCCTCTCCCGAGAAGAGAAAGGGAACTGGCATCTGGGAATTCCAGAAACTAAATCTTTACAACCACTTGGCGTGAAATCCTATCAGATTCAAAACGATATCCTTTCGAGGCGACGGCTCAGCCGGCTCTGGGACAAGATCCATGCGTGCCCCTACTTCGCAACCAATAACCTCAACCGAGATTTCATTCAAACCAAAGGATTTTCCGTGGTGTTTCGTCGCGAGGGGATAGGGATGGTCGAGGAGAAATTTCCCTTCTTCAAGCCTTACTTAGACGTTGCCCTCCAGCCCGACTGCAATGCCTTCTACCTGAATCCGCTGCTGCTGACCGAGGGCTCCCGCGTCGATCCGCACATCGATCGCTCACTGCGTTCCTATTGCAAAACTATCAATCCGCCCCAGGTAGTCAGCGTGCTCTATGTGCGACTGCCGGAAGCGATGGTCGGCGGCGAGCTGGTGCTCAAGGCAGGCAAGCGGCAGGTGGGCTGCATCACCCCAGCAGCGAATGCCCTGGTGTATTTTCAGGGGGACTTGACCCACTCGGTCAACCCGGTAAAGACGGCGGGCAGTCGACTCAGCCTGGTGTGCGAACAGTACGCCCTCACCCCGGCAGAACTAGAGGACATTCCGCTGATGACCATTGAGTCCAGAGCTAGGGCGATCGCATTTTGAACCCCTTGGCACTAATCGCGGATATTTCCCCGCATTGCTTTTACCTGACCTCGCTTTTTCTTGCTGTCAAGGCGTTTTCGCTTGGCCCGGCGGGAGGGCTGGGT
>PYEQ01000694.1 GCA_003017785.1 filamentous cyanobacterium CCP5
CCCCATCACCACGGGTGCGTCCTCTGGGGGCAGCGGTATGCGGCCCAGCACATCGAGCACCGTGGTCTCAGCCGGAGTAATCACCACGAGAACTGGATCTAAGGATTCGCCATAGGCCCAGAACTGCTGCACATCAAGGCGGATAGAGATCGCTGGTGCAGCTGGGGTGCCAGCCTCCTCGCCCATCAGGGGTGTTTCTGACGGCCCAGCGCTGCTCTGTCGCCGCTGCCGCAGAGCATCTAGAATGCTGTCACGGCTGCGCCCCCGCAGCTGAAACAGCACAAAGGGGTCTTCTCGAAAGAAATCGCCCAGCTGGTAATACACCGCCGCAATGTGCTTACAGGGGTTTTTGGGGTCAGGGCAGCTGCACTTGGAATGCACCTCCGACAGGTTAAACGGATACAGGCTCAGCCCGTTAGCGGTAAAAACC
This sequence comes from filamentous cyanobacterium CCP5, assembly GCA_003017785.1. Classification (GTDB taxonomy): domain Bacteria; phylum Cyanobacteriota; class Cyanobacteriia; order Phormidesmidales; family Phormidesmidaceae; genus CCP5. Next base: position 431 of record PYEQ01000694.1, read on the forward strand.
GCCTCGATTTCAGCGGGCATTTCGCCAGCCAGCAGCTGCGCTGAATAAATGGCCTGCTCTGAAAGAGAGTCAATGACATAGTTCCAGTCTTCGTCGCTAAAGGCGTCGAGCCAGATGGAGAGCTTGTAGGGTTCTTCGGCCGTACCCTGCACCAGGGCTGTCACCCTAGACCCCTTGTATTCCAGGCTTAGAATATGGCCTTCGCGGGCGTAAATGCGACCGCGCTCCAGACGCTTCTTGAACCGATAGGTATTGAGCAGCTCAACCCAGCGCTGCACCCACCAGGCTTCGTCTTCAAGGGCGTAGGCAGGGCTAGGGGAAGCCTGATAAGAGGTCATAGCAAACGGATGCCAGAGGGTGGTGGACTGTAGTTCAACCAGCTATTCATAGTTTACAGCCCTGGGAAAAGCGCTAGGGCTCCCCAGGGCTGAATTAATCAGTCGATACTAGCCAAAGAGACCTAGCGACCAATACCGTGGTACTGGAACCCAGCTCTCACCAGCATCTCCCGGTCGAGCACATTCCGGCCATCGATCAGGATGGGGCTGTTCATGCGCTGCGCCATATCGGCGTAGTCGAGATCTTGAAACTGCTGCCAGTCGGTAACTAGCACCAGCGCATCGCAGTGGTCGGCCAGATGGGTAGCATCGGTCTCCACAATCACACCGGTTAAACCATGGCGCAGCCCGCTCTGAGAAACAATCGGATCATAGGCCTTCACCTTGGCTCCCAGGCGATTGAGCTGCTCAATTAAGATCAGCGAGGGTGCATCGCGCATGTCATCGGTGTCGGGCTTAAAGGTAAGACCCAACAGGCCCACAGTTTTGCCTTTGAGAATCTTGAGCACCTGCTGCAGCTTCTCTAGCGTAATCTGGCGCTGACGATTGTTCACATCTACCGCAGCCTTGAGCAGCTGAGCTTCGTAGCCGTAGTCGTCGGCGGTGTGAATCAGGGCCGACACGTCCTTGGGAAAGCATGAACCACCCCAGCCAATGCCCGCCTGCAAAAACTTCTTGCCAATGCGAGAATCCAAACCGATGCCCTGGGCCACCTGGGTGACATCGGCTCCGACGCGATCGCAGATGTTAGCGACCTCATTGATAAAGCTGATCTTGGTCGCCAAAAAGGCGTTGGACGCGTACTTCACCATCTCTGCTGAGCTTAGGTCAGTCACCAGCACCGGCACGGGTTCAGCGCTGGTGTCTTCGGCAAAGCGCCGCTCGACGATGGGGGTGTAGAGTTCCTTCATCATGGCAATGGCGCGGGGGCTGTTGCTGCCCAGCACAATGCGATCGGGGTTAAAGGTGTCGTACACCGCCGAGCCCTCCCGCAAAAACTCAGGGTTGCTGACCACATCAAAGTCAGCGACCACCTCGGGATGAGTGGTTTCAGGAATACCGCCAGCGGGCACAGGAGCAAGTTGACGCTCTGCTACCCCATCCAGCACAATCATGCGCACCCAGTCGCCCGAGCCAATCGGCACCGTAGACTTATTCACAATCACCTTATAGCCACCGTTGAGGTGAGTGCCAATGCCCTTGGCTACGGCCTCAACGTAGCGCGTATCGCTCTCGCCAGTGGGCAGTGCCGGCGTACCCACCGCAATAAAGAGAACTTCACCGTGCTCAACTCCCGCCTTCAGGTCAGTGGAAAACTGGAGGTGACCCGCCGCCATTGACGACTTCATCAGTTCAGATAGACCAGGCTCAAAAATAGGCGACTGCCCGGACTGCATGAGCTTAACTTTTTCCTCATTCACATCTATGCAGACCACATCGTGACCCACGTGGGCCAGGCATACGCCGGTTACTAAGCCTACATAGCCGGTACCAATTACACATACACGCATAGAAAATACTCCTTTACTTTATGTACTCTTGATAGTTCCTTAGCAGGCTAGATAGTAAATAGCCTTTGTTTGGCTGGTGATGTACCCACAACCGAGCAGCCCCAGCTGCGGGCAGCCTTGGTCAACCTACTACAGAGTGTAGGGTCGACGGCAGCTCCGTGGTTGTTCCTTGTCGATTGAAGCGATCGCGAAAATCGTCAATAGTGAGCTTCAGGCCCTCCTGCAGAGGTACCGTTGGGCTCCAGTCAAGGAAGGTCTTGGCGCGGGTGATGTCGGGCTTACGCCGCTGGGGGTCATCCTGAGGGAGTGGTTTATAGATCAGTTCAGCATCAGGGTTAACCATCGACTGTACCGCTTGGGCCAGCTCTAAAATGGTGTACTCATCGGGGTTGCCCAGGTTAACCGGG
>PYEQ01000695.1 GCA_003017785.1 filamentous cyanobacterium CCP5
GGCGATACTGCTTGCGATTTTTGCGGCCCACCAGGGTCTGCTGGCGAGACCGGTACTCGTACCAGTCGTCCTTGAGGGAGCTGACATGGACCAGGCCCTCCACCAGCAGCTCCTCGATTTCCACAAAGAACCCGTAGGACTGCACCCCGGTAATCAGCCCGTGGAAGACTTCGCCCATGTGCGATCGCATGAATTCAGCCTTTTTCAAGCCTTCGATGTCGGTTTCGGCATCCTGGGCCCGGCGCTCCCGCTCGGTCAGGGGAATCGCCACCCGGCCCACAAAATCCTCCAGGTCGTGCTGGGTATCCGGGGGCAGCACGTTCCAGTTGATCTCACCGTGGCAGGAGCTGTGGCGCAGGTTAACCCGATCCTTCGAGCGGGTGGAACGGCGATCGCGTCCCTGTTCAAACACCGCCCGCAAAATCCGGTGGGTGACCAGATCGCTATAGCGACGGGTGGGAGAAGCAAAGTGGGTGTAGCCATTGGCCAGAGCAAGCCCGAAGTGAATATCGGGATGGGCGCTGTAGAAGGGGGGCTTGAAGGTCTCCAGCAGCAGGTAGGTGAGCACCTTTTCGGAATTGGAGGCTGCAAACTGCTCCACAAACCGCTGGTAGTCCTGAGAATGAACGGCGTCTTCGTCCTGGAGGGTGAGCTGAATGTCTAGGTTAGCCGCCAGCTTAATCAGCTCCTGGACGTCGGCCACGTCGGGGGTGCGGTGTACCCGAAACAGCGCTGGCACCTGGAGGGCCTGGAGATGCTGAGCCACCAGCTGATTGGCCAGCAGCATAAACTCGGTGACGATGTTGCGAGCCGGTAGGCTAGAGGCCACCACCATCACCCCCAGGAGTCCCTCGTCGTCGTACTGGAACTTGGGGGAGCGGTTTTGGACCAGCTCTTTTTCTTCCACAGGAAAATCCGACTCTGGCAGCTTCAGCTCAAAGGAACCCCGCTCCAGGCGCTTTTGCCGCACCACCTGGCTCAGGTGGTAAAGATTTTCGAGCAGGGTATAAATCGGCTCTAGGGCCTTGAGTTCGCGGCTTTTTACCCCCAGCTGCTTGGCCACGGCTTTGTCGTCCCGCTGGAGCACGGCCTGGGCCTGGCGATAGTTGACCGCCTGATCCACCTTGACCACCGATGGCTGGAGCTGATACTCCAGAATGTCGCCGGCCTCATCAAAACTGACCAGGACAGAAATCGCTAGCCGATCTTTTCCTACGGTCAGGGAGCCCAGTCCCTGGGTCAGCTGGGGCGGCAGCATGGGCACGACCTCTTCTCCTAGGTAGACGGAGGCGCCCCGGTTAAAGGCTTCATGGTCAATATTTGACTGGCTTTCGACGTAGTAGGCGATGTCGGAGATGTGTACCCCCAGCTGCCAGTGACCGTCCTCGGTTTTTTCTAAGGAAAGGGCATCGTCAATGATTTGCGACTTGGAGCCGTCGATGGTGACCATTAGGGCGTCCCGCAGGTCAAGGCGGCCTTTGAGATCGGCTTTGAGGACCCGGGTGGGCAGATTTTGGGCGTCCGCCAGCACCGCCTCAGAAAACGCCTTGGGCAGATCGTGCTTGCAGTAGACAATATCCAGGTCTGAGGCAGCTTCGGCATCGCTGCCAAGCACCTGGGCGACTTTGCCCTGGGGGGGGGCCTGCCCCAGGGGATAGCGCAGAATTTCTACATGAGCCAGCTGATCGACGGCGTCCTTGGGGTCAGCACCGTTGGCTAGCAGCTCTAGTTCGAACAGCAGCCGATCGTCTAGGGGCACCGCCCGGAAGCTGCCATCTTCTTGCTTGACCCGGGCTAGCACTGAAGCATTCGCCCGCTCCAGGATGAGCTTGACCTCTCCTTCGGGGCTGCGGCGGCGGTTGCCTTCCTTGGTGACCCGCACCAGGACGCGATCGCCGTTCCAGGCGTGGTTTAGCTGGCTCTCACGCACGTAGATGTCTTCGGCCCCTTCCTGGTCTTGAATGGCAAAGCAAAATCCCTTGCTAGAACAGCGCAGCCGTCCCTCGATCACATCATCGGCTTCGACTCGCCGATATTTACCCCGGTCCTTTTCCAAAATGCCGATGCGCTCCAGGGCATCCACCGCGATTTGCAAATCGCGCTGACTGGCATCACTTTTGCAGTTGAGGCGTTTTTCTAGGGTCTTGAGGGTAAGGGTCTTTTCCCCCGAAAAATTGGCTAACAGGGTGGCGATCGAAAAGTCCATGTAGCGGTGAGTCCTTCAAATGTTCTAGCGAATCAGTAGCCGTCAATTGACAGGCAGGCCAGAAGAGCTAACGACGGCAGCAGCGTATCTTTGGGCTTTGCTGGCACGGTGACAGCAAAGCCAGCTCTGCCCGGGGTATCGATTCCCTGACAGCCTGTCTTTTGCAACCTCCCAGGCAGATAATCAGAGATGGACCAGGATCCATGCTGCTAAAAAGCCTTTGCGCGCATTAGACAGAAAGGCAAACACGCTTGTCGGGTGCCGTTCAGCTGCCGGTAGACCCACTGAAGGGTAAGTCTACGGAAGGGAACCAGCCTCAGTGCAAACCAACGGATATCGATCGGACCTTGCACGGGCCTAAGAGCAGAGTCCATCTAGCCTAACCCTGCTGACATATAGTATGAAATGATTTGAACCCCTGCAACTTTAGTTGTTTAAATCGGCCCCTGTTTAGCCCCTGTTCACATTCTGCTTGAGTC
>PYEQ01000696.1 GCA_003017785.1 filamentous cyanobacterium CCP5
TGCACGGGGACCTCTTCTTCGTCAGAGGTCTCCTGCATCTGGACAGGTTCAGCAACCTCGGCCTGCTTTTCTTCAGATTCTTTATCGGCTGGCTGCGTTTGAACAGGTTCTTCCTCTTCCGAAGCAAGCTGTCTCTGCACAGCCTCTTCCTCGGCCTGCATTTGGACGGCGTTTTCCTCAGAGGCCACCTGCATCTGGACAGGTTCTTCCTCCTCGACCTGCATCTGGACGGCGTCTTCTTCCTCAGCCTGCCTCTGGAGGTTGTCTTCGGGCTGCCGCTGGATGCTTTCTCGCCCTTGATCGGGCTGGGTGACGGGGGCCGGTGAATGGACGACCCGGGCAGCGATCGCATCGGCTTCTTGCTCGTACTTATCGCCGGGGGGGTTGACGGTGAGCTTGGGCTGAATGGTGGGGGTGCGAAGGGAAAGGGGAGAAATGGGAGTCCGGCGAGGGCAGTGCGATGGCCCCTCGGGGCCGGTCTTTGACCATCGCTCTTGTCCGCCGCTGGATGCGGCGGTGGAGGGGCGACGTTTACTGCGATCGGCGGTATGAACCACGGAGGCCTCTGGGGATGAGGTGAGGGGAGCTAGGCGAGGGGCGAGGCAGCCCCAATTTTGGTGTATTCCCGCTGGATGCCAGCTAGGAGAAAGTCCTGGCAGACGGGGGTTTCCGCCTCGACAGCGAGGACGGTGGCATGGAGGGCGGCATTGCGAATCTGGCCCCCCGTGAGCTGACAGCGCAGGGCCGCCTGCCGCACGAAGCTGGGATTCACCCCGTGGGCCTCCGGCAGGTGTAGCTGCCAGAGGCGCTGGCGCTGGCTGGCGTCGGGAAAACCAAACTCGATCGCCACGTCAATCCGCCGCTGGAAGGCGCTATCCACCCGGTTGGGAGCGTTAGTGGTGATTAGAATAATCCCCTCGTACTGTTCCAGCCGCTGGAGCAGGTAGTTGGTTTCCAGGTTGGCGTAGCGATCGTTGGCGCTGCGGACATCGGTGCGGGCAGTGAGCAGGGAATCCCCTTCATCCAGCAGTAGCACCACGTCCTGTTCTTCCGCACGGGCGAACAGGCGGCTGAGGTTGCGTTCGGTTTCACCGATGTATTTGCTGACGATGGATGACAGCTCCACCCGGTAGAGGTCCAGTCCCAGTTCGGCGGCCAGAATCCGGGCGGCGAGGGTCTTGCCGGTGCCGCTGGCCCCGCTGAACAGCGCCCGCAGTCCCCGGGTGGGGCTGCCGAAGCCAGGAGCCAGGTGATCCAGCAGGGTTTCCCGGTGGCGACAGCGCAGCAGCAGGGTTTGCAGTTCTGCTCGGGTGCGATCGCTGACGATCAGACTTTCCCAGCTGCCGGTGGGCTCCATGCGGCTGGCCAGGTTGTCGAGGGTTTGCTGGTTGAGGGAGCGGCAGGCAGCCTGGATGTCGCCTGCTTCCACATGGTCGTGGCCGTTGAGGGCGGCGTAGGCGTGGGCCAGGTGTCCGGCTCGCTGAATCGCCCCCAGGGTGAGGTGGTAGTGGCGGCTGGCGACTTCCACCACGGCACGGGTGCCGTTGAGGCCAGGATCCACGACTTGAACCCACTGCTGGTGACGGGCGGGTTGCTTAGGAGCAGGGACAGTCAGCGTCAGGCAGGTTTCACTGAGGGGGCCAGTAAAGCTCCCCTCCCGCCCCAGCAGCACGGCGCAGAATCCGTCATAGCCCGCCAGATTTGGCAAATCCACTACCTCACCGGGGGCCAGATCCAGCTCGATGACCGGAATCGCCCGATGGAGAATGGCCAGGGGGCCTGCCAGGCGACACAGCTGGGGCAGCGCCTTAGGGTCAGGTTTTTGCAGGTGGAGGAGATGGGTATTGGTGTCGCGGGCGATCGCCCCAACCCCTCGCAGCCGACCACTGCCCTGCATTCCCCGCAAAATCACCCCCCGGCTGAGCTGGCGCTGGCACAGTTCCGGCATTCGCAAGAGCCGCTGGAGCAGATCGTCGGGCAGCAGCCCGGCCAGGTCTTGGGCAGAGACCAGATCGCTGTGAGGGAGCCACTGTAGATGAGGCAGAGCTCTCAAAGGTTCGTCATTGAGGGCATCCCACACGGGGGCGGGAATGCTCACCGCCTGGGCAGCTCGGGGTTTATCGGAATAGTGCAGATCGATCCATCCCCGCTGCTGAAGATCCTGCACCAGCCGCCAGCCCGGTTCAGTAGCCGCCGTATTGAAGCCGATCAGGTCGTTGATTAAGCCCAGGGTGGGGCGGTGCTCGTCGGGGAACGGGTGCAGAACGCTGTAGAGGGTGCCGAAGCGGGCGTCGATTTCCACCAGCCCCACCAGCATCAGAATTTGTAAATGGGAAATGGATAGACCCGCCTGCTCTAACCGTCGCAGGGGCAGGCTGTCGGCGGGAAGCAGAGATTCTTGAGTAGCGATCGCCCGCTGAAACGCCAGATCCAGCTCTGGCAGGGTTTCAATGTCAGGAAACTGCTGCTGAATCGGCCCCAGATAGCCCTGCAAAAACCCATAGTCCTGCAATACGTCGGTGCCACCAACCGCGCTCAGGTAGCTAGCCAGGTGAATGATCGCCTGCTGAATCCAGCGCTGGATATGGGTTTGAGGACTTAGCACAGTCATGGCTACTCGTAGTGGAAGGTGATCACGCGGGCGAGTTCGGGCACCCAGCCAGGGTTGCGATCGAGCCCGGC
>PYEQ01000697.1 GCA_003017785.1 filamentous cyanobacterium CCP5
CATCTACACCGGCTCAGCCACGGCTTCTCCTTACTCCGCCGAAGTCGGTGCTATCGGCAACCAGGCCACCCTGAAGCATGGTCAAGGGGCGATCGCCCCCATCGAATTTCCCGCCCAGCCCAAGTTCTACAGCCTGACTACCGCCGACGGCATCCCCTATTCAAACATCGCCCTGCTCCACAGCCAGGACGTGCTGGCCACCACCGTCCAGCAGACCTGCATGCGCTACCGGGACGAGGCCACCGCCTGCCAGTTTTGCGCCATCGAGAAGTCCCTGGATCAGGGCCGGACGATCGCCCGCAAAACTCCAGAACAGCTGGCGGAAGTGGCCGAAGCCGCCGTCCGCCTCGACGGCGTTACCCACATGGTAATGACCACGGGAACGCCCAATAGCCGCGATCGCGGCACCGCCTACCTGGCGGAATGCGCTAGAGCCGTGAAAGCCCGCGTCAACCTGCCGATTCAGGCCCAGTGTGAACCCCCGGCAGACTTCATTTGGTTCGAGCGGATGAAGCAGGCAGGCATCGATAGCCTGGGGATGCACCTGGAAGCGATCGACCCAGAGGTGCGATCCAGAATTATGCCGGGTAAAGCCGAAGTGCCCGTCGCTACCTATTTTGAGGCCTTCGCAGCAGCGGTGAAGGTCTTCGGCTGGGGGCAGGTAAGCACCTATCTGTTGGCGGGGCTGGGAGACTCCCTGGAAACCCTGGTGACCACCTCGGAAAAGCTGATTGCCATGGGCGTCTACCCCTTCGTCGTGCCCTTCGTACCGATTACCGACACGCCCCTGGCTAGCCATCCCGCCCCCAGCGTGGACTTTATGGCGGCGGTCTACCAGCAGGTTGGAGCATTGCTCAAACAAGCTGGCATGACCTCAGAGACGATCAACGCCGGCTGCGCCAAATGCGGGGCCTGTTCGGCCCTATCGGCCTTTGAGAAATGATTTTTCCGCCTGCGAAAATTCTTCGTTGGCATAGGGTGTTGCAGCGTCCTTTCCTAGGCTATTTTGCTGGAATCCTTGATAAGACCACAATTGGGCTTACAAGCCAAACCTCTACCCGAGGGGATCTCGCTCCCCTCGGACTCCTGCGACCAGGACGGACCGCCGTCCTGGACCTCGCGGAAGGGTTGGCTTATGGGAGGTGTTTTAGCGCTTCGCATCGCCTATGGCGCGGGAATTTTCTATGGTGTGGTCGCTCTAGATTCTCTGGAGGGTGGGCAATACCCACCGGTTTTTGCATCAATCTTTTATTCAGTTAGGAGAACCTTATCCCAATGTCGCTGCCCCGCTATACTTTCGAATTGGCTCAAACCCCTCAAGACTTGCGGGCTTACTTTCGGCTGCGGCAGGCAATTTTTTGCACAGAACAGCAGCTCTTTACCGGTAGCGACATCGACGAGATAGACAATACCGCCTATCCGATCATCGCCGTGGAAAACCACTTTCTGGCCGGGCGACGGATTGTGGGCATTGTCCGCATCTATGAAGCCAAGCCCCGCCTCTGGTACGGTGGGCGGTTGGGAGTGCATCCCGACTACCGCCGGGTGGGGCGGATCGGCAAAGGGCTGATCCAAAAGGCCGTTACCACTGCCAACGGCTGGGGCTGCGATCGCTTCCTGGCCACCGTCCAGCTGCAAAACGTGCGGTTCTTCAAGCGCCTCCACTGGGAATCCCTCGAAGAAATGGCGATTTGCGATCGCCCCCACCATCTGATGGAAGCCGACCTGGCTTTCTATCCCCCCAGCGGTGAACCCCGACCAGTGCTGACACCCGTTCTGCAAGTATCTTGAGGCTGTGCGGGTGACCCTAGAGGACTTAGCTTTTCAGCTGCGGCAGACGCTTGGCATTCTGCACAAGCAGGATATCCAAACCGCTGCCAGCCATCTGGGCCGCTGGGTGCCTGATGCGGCTGGCCAGCCAATTTATCTGGGGGACGACTGTGCGGCCATTCCCGATGGCAACGGCTATCTGCTGCTCGCCGCCGAGGGGATCTGGCCGGTGCTGGTAGGCTCGGAACCCTGGTTTGCGGGCTGGTGCGGGGTGCTGGTCAACGTCAGCGACATTTATGCCATGGGGGGACGCCCGATCGCCGTGGTCGATGCCCTCTGGAGCGAGTCTACCGATCAGGCCCAGGCCATCTGGCAAGGAATGATGGCCGCTTCAAAAGCGTTCAATGTGCCCATCGTGGGCGGCCACACCAACTGCCAGAGTCCCTACCCGGCCCTCTCCGTGGCGATTTTGGGACGGGCGAGTCGGCTGCTGACCAGCTTTAACGCCCAGGTTGGCGACTCCCTGGTGATGGTGGCCGACTTCGAGGGGAGATCGCACCCAAAATATCCTTTCTGGGATGCCGCCACTACGAAAGCCCCCGCCGATCTCCAGGCAAATCTAGCCGTGCTGCCGGAAATTGCCGAAGCGGGTCTTTGCGACTGCGCCAAGGACATCAGCATGGGCGGGCTGATTGGCACGATGCTGATGCTGCTGGAAACCTCCGGCTGCGGAGCGATTTTAGATTTAGACACGATTCCCTATCCCCCCGAAGTTCCCCTGGACAAATGGCTGGTGAGCTTTCCCAGCTACGGTTTCTTGCTGAGCGTGCGATCTGAGAACCTCCCCGCCCTACAGGCCCGCTTTCAACAGCGGGGACTGGTGTGTGCGGCGATCGCTGATTTGGTCAAC
>PYEQ01000698.1 GCA_003017785.1 filamentous cyanobacterium CCP5
GTGCAGGAGAACCATCAGCGGGCTGGGAACCGCGGCTAGCAGTCGTTGAACCCGGGCGGGTGATGGGTGCGAAGGGATTTGTCCGCCCAGCCACAACGGCGATCACCCGTTCCTCAGTGGGGGTAGATTGGAGTAAAACCGGCTGGGCTAGCCGCAGCCCCTGACCGACGTTCAAGAAAGGCTTCTCAAAGGACTCCGCCTGAGGATCGGCTGCTGCAGACCTATCTGCCTCCGGCATCTCTGGAGTTCTGGCCGTAGTCGAAACCTCCTGATCACCGGCTAGCCAAAGCCTGAGGCCGCCGCCAACACCAATAGCCAGAGAGAAGCCAGCCGCTAATCCGATGATCGCCTGTTTATTAGAAAGTTGAATCTTCTTCATTCCTGCAATCCCCACAATCCTCCCAAAGGATAGCGAAGCATCCGCAAAGCAGCTCACTTTCAAGAAAAAAGCAAAAAACTAAGCAGGGGCGGTCGTGACAAGCAGATGAATAACTTAGGGTACCAGGCTGCTGGAGCCTTGGCGTCTCTGACGAATAGCTTGCAGCTGCAGCAGCAGGGCATCAGCCTCAGCTTGAAGATGGAGTAGCTCAACCTGATGATCCGGCTGATATTGATACTGCTTGAGCTCAACCCAGCAAACCCGATCTGAGAGAGCGGCAGGCTCCGAACCAGAGGTCCCGGCAACGGACTGGGTGGATTGGGAGAATTCAGGAGAGCCAACTGGAGCACTCATTAGCAAAATCAGTAAATGTACTCATTAAAAAACGTTAAGGCATTTTAACGTTTTTATCTAGGGTTCAATCCTACTCGCTGATAGGAATTCGTTTACCCCCGCAGTGGCGGTTTGCCGACTGGCTGTCACCACTCAGCCACGGAACCCGAGGATAAATCTCCCTCGTGGGGTTCGGCCCCATCAGCAGGTCCATGCCTCAAGGTAAACTTAGAAATGTCAGGCCTTGAGTCTATCTGAGATGGGGGCCATCGAAGCGTAGTCTAGAGTGCTTTCTGGTGTCACCTGCCAGCGCCGGACATTCAATCATCTTTAGCTTGTTGTGTTGAGGGGCGATGTGACTTTGAGCTTCAATTCTGTAACCCAACCCCGTCCTACGGCTCCGGTGACTCCCACTGGTGTTACCCATTGGCCTGGACTGATCGAAACCTATCGGGCCTACCTCCCGGTCAGCGATGCCACGCCAGTGGTCACCCTATGTGAAGGCAATACCCCCTTGATTTCGGTCCCCACCATTGCTGAACGGATCGGGAGATCGGTTCAAGTATGGGTTAAGTATGACGGCCTCAACCCCACAGGCAGTTTCAAGGACCGGGGCATGACCATGGCCATCTCCAAAGCCAAAGAAATGGGAGCCGAAGCCGTCATCTGTGCTAGCACTGGCAACACCTCAGCCGCTGCCGCCGCCTATGCCCGTCGGGGAGGAATGCGAGCCTTTGTATTGATTCCAGATGGCTATGTGGCCTTGGGTAAACTGGCCCAAGCCCTGCTCTACGGAGCGGAGGTGCTGGCGATTAAGGGGAACTTCGACGATGCCCTGCGAATGGTACGGCAGCTAGCAGATGCTTACCCAGTAACGCTGGTGAATTCTATCAACCCTTACCGTCTAGAGGGCCAAAAAACCGCTGCATTTGAAGTAGTGGACATGCTGGGGGACGCTCCCGACTGGCTCTGCATTCCGGTGGGCAACGCCGGCAATATCACCGCCTACTGGATGGGGTTCTGTGAGTACCACCAGCAGCGCCAGTGCAGCCGCCTGCCCCGCATGATGGGCTTTCAGGCCGCTGGGGCGGCTCCGCTGGTCAACGGGCATGTGGTGAGTGACCCGCAAACTTTGGCTACCGCCATTCGCATCGGCAACCCGGCCAGCTGGACTAAGGCTGAGGCGGTACGCGATGCTAGCCAGGGCACGTTTCATGCCGTTACCGACGACGAGATTTTAGACGCCTATCGTCTGCTGGCCCTGGAAGGTGTTTTTTGCGAGCCTGCCAGCGCCGCCTCGGTCGCCGGGCTATTGAAAGTCAAAGATCAGGTGCCCGCCGGGGCTAACATTGTCTGCGTGCTCACCGGCAATGGCTTGAAAGACCCCGATACGGCGATCGCCCACAGCAACAACCAGGTAAAAGGCGGCCTCAACCCCGATACGGCTACTCTGGCCAGGGCAATGGGGTTTTAGCCGTCAATTAAATTCTCTGGCTCATCCGTAAACTGACGCAAGCGGGCTGTAGCCATAACTGGAGACCGTGAACAGCGTTCAACGTCCCTCCAGAACAACAACGACCTGCTGCCCCGGCCTAGCGCTGGGGCATTTTTCGTGCCTGGGTCCCATCCAATCGTCAACCCCGGTCTAACTCTTTTTAGTCGCCAAGACCTGGGCTGGGGGCCCCGATCGCGCCTGGGGCCAATTAGACTTGAGGCGTTCTAGAAACGCAAACACCGGGGGTGGTAGTAGAGCCTTGCGCAGCACAATCACCCCAATCACCCGCTCTAGGGGCTGGGGCAGTTCGGCTACCTGCAGCCCAGCCGGAATCGGCTCCGCCGCCAGCGCAGCCATGATGGTCGCCCCTAACCCGCGCTCGACCATGCTCAAAATTGTCGAGTCTTCCCGCACGGCATAGGCGGGCTGGATCTGTTGACCGCAGCGGTGCAGCAGCCGATCGAG
>PYEQ01000699.1 GCA_003017785.1 filamentous cyanobacterium CCP5
GATCTACTCCGACCATCTCGATCCATCGATCCGGCGGGCTATCGAGGTCGGGCAAGTCTTCGCCAGACAGGTGAAACGACTGCACTTCCACCCCGGGCAGAGTCGCCAGGCTGAGGCTGAGGGCCGGTTCCCCTTCCACCTCCATAGGGTCATCGGCCATCATTCCCACCACTCCACCGCCGCTACAGCCGATCAGTCGAGGAATGTCTAAGGCTTCATGGAGCAGCGGCAGCAGTCGAGAAAATTCGCTGCCAAAGGCCGAGGAAATGAATACGAGTCCCAGATCAATGGCCTGATTGGGCTGCTGAAACTGCGGCTTTAAGGCAGTAACCACCTCTTCTACAGCGGCTTCTAGGGACGCTCGAGTCGAAATAGCGCTGGCCCATCTCAGCGGTGCCGTCGTCCCATTCATTACACATTTCTCCTTACCAAAATTGTATAGTGCGGTAATCCCCGTTCAGACCGAACCGGGGGTTAAACTATACTGTCACTGGCACTGATAGTTTATTTTTGCGCCGCACATAACTATATTTTGTCAGGCGCGTTCTGTTGTCATTCTGCATAGCACCGTAGATTTATGAGCGACTTAAAAGACCAAATCCAAAAAGAGATTGAGGGCGCCCGCGAAGCCTGCGACGTCTCTGGCAGCAATTCCGAGGAATGTGCCGCCGCTTGGGATGCCGTTGAAGAGCTTCAAGCGGAAGCAGCCCACCAGAAAAACAAGGGCCCCAAGAAATCTTCCCTAGAGCAGTACTGCGAAGATAATCCCGATGCTGACGAGTGTCGCGTCTACGACAACTAGTGTCGGAGCAGCTACGGCTACCTCCCACTGGTGCTAGATTGGCACCAGTTTTTGCACAACAAGTTCTGAGCGTTTCGATTCGTCGAGGCGCTTTTTCAATGGGATTTTCAATCAAACATTTCTGTCGAGATCGCCCCATCGGCTTTAACAATGAGCTTAAAAGTTTATGGCATTCCCACCTGCGGCACCTGTAACAAGGCCCGCAAGTGGCTGGAGAGCCACGGGATTGCCTACGAATTCTTAGATACCAAGACCCATCCCCCCAGCCGCGAACAAATCCAGTCCTGGGTGGCGAGTTTGGGCACGAAGCCTCTGCGCAACACCTCAGGACAGGCCTATCGAGCCATTGACCCCAGCGATCGCCAAGCCTGGAGCGAGGCCCAGTGGATAGATGCCTTTGCCGACAATGCCATGCTGTTGAAACGGCCTCTATTCGTAGCCGATGGCAGGGCAATCATGGCCGGGTTTCGCGGCAGTGACGCGGAAATGCTCAGCCAGCTACAGGGGTAAGCCTGGAAGTCAACCCTTAGTAGCTGTCCCCGCTAACGGTTTGTAGGGCCAGCAGGTTGTTGGCCTGATGCAGTCGGTCGGCGATCGCAGTTCTCATTTTCAGACTGATTTGGGGATTGGCCAAGATTTGCTGGGCCTGACGCCGGTAGCGGGCGCTGGTGGCCGTATCAACAGCATCGAGGTGCCTTAAATTTGACAACACCTGGCGGGGAGAACTCATAGATTCCACTTGAACTCAAATTAGCGAGGGCTGCATCCACAGCCCCACTAGTCTCTATTATGGCCCCAAAATGTTCATTGTGAACATTTTGGGGCCATAGTTTCCTCTTATTCAGGAAAGCCAGTCGTGCAGTGAGATGACCGCTATAGTATTGCCAAAGGATTAGGGACCTTCCGCGGCGGACAGTAGATATGGAGTACTGGGAGTTTTTACTACAGAAAGACGGAGACCAGGCGTGGCTGCCCCTGGAATCTTCTGAAGTCGAAATTTTGGAAGGGCGCTATCGGCTAATGGTGCACAGCAGCCATCTGCAGTCACCCGTCGACATTCGCATCAGCCAGTGGTCCCCGGGCACTGGAGAGGGGCGCCGTCGCGTGTTGAAGCGCCGAGGCTCTACTAATCAAAACGGGCTGATGGTGATCATGCCGTTCACCTGGCTACAGGTAGGAACCTGGGAAATTCACTGCGCTGTCGGTTCTGAGCCTGGTGAAGCAGCCCAGCAGCTTGAACCTAATGGCCCTGACGGAGCCAGACACTATGCCGTGCAGCTGCAGATTCTGTCCCAAGAAAGCTCTACGCAGGACGACTGGATTACCGATCCCTGGGCCGGAGATCAGCCCGAGATGGTGACTCCTACTCCCCATCGCCTGGATGAGGCTACCTTAGCGATCGCCTTTGAGTCTATTGATCGGGCCCTGGCAGAAACCGTGACCCGGGAGGAAGCCCAGATGTCCCGGGGGCTGGTGCTGAGCAGCCAGTACTGCATCGAGCTGGCCCAGTCGGCTTTAGTCGCCCGTCAGGGCTCCCTAACGGTGATCGGACAGGTCGTGACCTCCCCCGGAGTAGAGTTTCCCAGCCTGGCGATTGTCGCCCTCCGGCTACTGGACCCCCAAACCGGACAAGCGTTAACCACCCGTCAGCAGTCCATAGACCGGCCGAGTTCGTTTGCTATCCCCGTGAGCCTGCCAGCGGATCTTGACACTCGGCTGTTGCTGGGCGAGGTCGCCCTGGTGACCCCCCAGGCCCAGGTACTAGCCCTGCAGCGATTTACCGTAACCGTGGATCTATCAGCTCTAATTGATGCGATCGCCAACCAGGCCGAAAGCTTCGATGACTTAGACGTCGTGTTTTC
>PYEQ01000700.1 GCA_003017785.1 filamentous cyanobacterium CCP5
AGATGTGTATAAGAGACAGGAAACAGCCGTCGAACTGGCCTACCGGAACAATCAGGAGTTGCGGGTGGCGCTCCTAGAGCTGGAGCGCAGTCGAGCCACTTTGCGGGAGGCCAGAGCCGCCCTGTATCCTACCCTGGACAGCACTGCCCAGGTACAGGCCAACAACAGCGCCAGCGCCAGCACCAACAACAATCCTTTTTTTGGCAATACCGACAACACCACCACCACCGCCAGCGCGGGGCTGGATCTCAATTACGATTTGGGCCTATCGGGTGGTCGCAGCGCCCGCATCCGAGCAGCAGAATCCTCGCTGCGGGGAGCCGAGCTAGAAGTGGAACGGGTCCAAAGTCAACTTCGCCTGGACACGGTCACTGACTACTATGCCATTCAGGATGCAACCGCTCAGATTGCTATCAATCAGGCTTTTCTTGAAGAGGCCGAGCGTAACCTCAACGACACTATCTTGCGAGAAGAAGTGGGAGTTGGCACCCGATTTGACGTGCTGCGATCGCAGGTCCAGGTGGCCAATGCCCGTCAGAATGTCATTCGAGCCCAGAGTCAGCGGCAGATCGCCCAGCGGCAGCTAGCGGCCCGTCTCAATGTTCCTCCTTCCATTAATGTCGATACCCTACCGGTGGAAATCGCTGGAACCTGGCCCCTGTCCCTGGAAGAAAGCATCGTGATGGCCTATCAAGGTCGAGCCGAACTCGAACAGCTGCTGGTGCAGCGAGACATCGCCCAGGCCCAGCGGCAAATTGCCCTCTCGTCGGTGCGTCCAGAGGTGGGACTGTTTGCCCGGTACAATGTGATTCAGGGTTTTAGTACCAATCTCTCTGATTTTGATGATGGCTACAGCCTGGGAGCACAGCTCCAGTGGCGGTTGTTCGACGGTGGCGCCGCCGTCGCGTCGGCCGAGCAAAGCGATCGCGATGCCGAAATCGCTGAGAGCAATTTCTCTCGCACCCGCAACGACATCCGGTTCCAGGTTGAGCAGGCTTACTTTAATCTCGAAGCCAACCAGGAAAACATCGACACCGCTCAGCTCGCCGTCACCCAGGCTGAAGAGGCGGTGGAGTTAGCTAACTTGCGCTTTAACGCTGGCGTTGGCACCCAACTCGATGTTCTGACAGCCACCAGCGAACTCGCAGATGCGCGGGGCAACTTAGTCACGGCTATTTTGGACTATAACCGAGCCCTCGCAACCCTAGAACGGGCCGTCAGCAATGTCGGCACCGGCGGCGCTCCCGAGACTCCCTAGGCGTCAAAGGCTCAAGCTCTTCACCGGCTGCAAGCCTTTGGTCAAAAGCCCTGGGTTAGGTTGGGCTGAGCTTATTTTGCGGCTCTGGGGCAGCTATGGTTTGGGCTTCTGAAAGGCGCTCAATGGCTTGTTCGGCAGTAATCAGACGCTTGAGCACAACCTGACCAATGCTGGAGCGAGTTGTCCCCTGGGGAAGCACTTCGATCATCAAAACAGACTCTTCCACCTGGTACAGCCAGAGAATTTCTCCTTGTTCTTGAATCGCTAAATTCAGACGGCGAATGTGGGGCCTGCGCTGCCAGGCAACCTCATTCCAGAGGCCACCAAATTCCCAAACGCGACCGGTCGTCCACCCACTTGAAAGGAAGAAGTACTTCACCACCCATCCCTCTGCCTTGTCCTATGGCATTATCCACTGAGACGGTCAATTATTTTGCCTTAGCAGCCAGGAATCCAGGGATACTTGTTAATCCCGCGTCCTCAATGGAGGCTCCCATCCCCCTCATGGGACTCAGGGGTTTTCGTAATCAGGTGTGATACGCTATCCGCAATTAAAATCGACCTCGGTTGATGCCACGGCCTTACCCGAAGGGCGAGTCTCAGCTGAGCCAGCGGAACCATGGGGAGGGAGTCATGACCAAATTGCAAGTTGGCCTGTTGTTTGGCGGTTGTTCTGGAGAACATGAAGTTGCAATTCGCTCCGCCCAGGCCATTGCCCGCGCCCTCCAGACCGGAGAGAATAGGGCCAAGTACCAGGTCATACCTTTCTACATTCGAAAAGACGGACGCTGGCTCCCCCCGGCCTCGGCCCAGGGGTTTTTAGAATCGGGCCAGCCTGATGCCACGGAACTGCCCCCAGCCTCTCCCCTAGATCGGCTCCCCAGCCTCGAACAGGTAAAGGATGTAGATATCTGGTTTCCAGTGCTCCACGGCCCTAATGGCGAAGACGGGACAATCCAGGGATTGCTGACCCTGATGCAGATGCCCTATGTCGGCTCAGGAGTTTTGGGCGCCGCCTTGGGCATGGATAAAATCGCCATGAAGCAGGCCTTTGCCCAAGCCGGATTACCCCAGGTGAAATATCAGGCCGTTGATCGCTCTGAAATCTGGTCCAATCCCTGTGTGTTTCCGAAACTCTGCGATCGCCTGGAGGCAGAACTGGGCTACCCGTGCTTTATCAAGCCTGCTAACCTGGGATCGTCGGTGGGCATCGTCAAAGCCAGTAGCCGGAGTGAGCTAGAAACCGGCCTAGATAGCGCCGCCAGCTACGATCGCCGGATTATCGTCGAGGCAGCAGTCGATGCCCGTGAGGTAGAGTGCGCCGTGCTGGGCAACGACAATCCTCAGGCC
>PYEQ01000701.1 GCA_003017785.1 filamentous cyanobacterium CCP5
TCTTTCGAGTCGCAGAGCAACTCTTAAAGGAGCTTCTCGAAAATCCAGAGCTAAACATGAACTTGATTGCCTTCAATGGCATCTCTTCTATTTGGGAAGAAGTCACAGCTAAATTGGCACTAGAACAAGATATAGATATCTACGCTAAATTCAATCCTAGATACCATCCGCTAATTCGCAGCATTTGCCGCCCAGCCGCTCGGCTACAGAAGGCAGGCATTCAGAGGACCTATCGATCGTTTAATCCTCTTTACTTTGCCTCCATTGGCATTCAAGTCCCTTTCAAAAAGCTAGCTAATCTAACCCATCCAATCCCCTTTGAATCTCTGGAGGCCGATATTTATCATTCGCCCTTTTATGCGCTACCCCAAAAAGCTGATACTGGAAAGACACAGCGAGTCTTAACCATTCATGATGTGATTCCGCTACTATATCCAGAATATTTTAGGCCCAAGATTCTTGCGAAGTTCAGAGCCGCGATTGATAGCCTAGATCTCGATCAAGATTGGATTATTTGTGACTCTGAGTCTACCCGTCAAGACTTTTGCAGTCTAGTCGCGATAAATCCTAATCGAGTATTCACAGCCCCCCTAGCCGCTATGGGCAATTGTGCTCCAGTAGAGGATAGCCACCTGATTGAACAAACCTTGAAAAAATACGAAATCCCTCGCGCTCCCTACTGCTTAAGCCTTTCTACCCTGGAACCTCGTAAAAACCTCAGGTTCTTAATCGCTTCATTTATATCCCTGGTTCAGGCCCAACCGGATTTGGACTTAAATCTAGTCCTAGTAGGGGCCAGCGGCTGGAAAAATCTAGATGTCTTTCAAAGTGCCGCTTCAGATCCAAAGCTGAAATCGCGAATTCACTTCACAGGCTTTGTCCCCGATGAAGACCTAAGTGCTCTGTATAGTGGCTGCATCGCCTTTGCCTATCCCTCTCTATACGAAGGATTTGGTCTTCCTCCATTAGAGGCCATGCAGTGTGGTGCCCCTGTAATCACTTCCAATGTCAGTTCCTTACCCGAAGTCGTAGGAAACGCTGGCATCATGGTTTCTCCAACCGATCAAGATGCTTTCTGTCAGGCAATCTTAGATCTATGCCAAAATCAGCACCTTCGGGAGAATCTTTCGAGAAAAGGAATTGAACGGGCAAAACAATTTAGCTGGAAGAGATGCGCAGAACAGACAGTTGATGTTTATAAAAAAGCTCTATCCGATCGCTGAGATAGCTAGTATCAGTAGGCACTAACGACCATTAGATTAGTGAATCTCCTTTACACCCTTACCGCCTATCCCCCCTATCTGGGTGGCGCTCAGCTGCATCAGCACCTGCTAGCGCAGCACCTTTCTGCTGACCGTAATCTACAAGTCATTAGCTTTTGGAACCACAATCGCACCGACTGGCTGTTGGGCACCACCCTCAAAGCCCACGGCAGCCCCCATGACTACACCATCGACGGCATTCCAGTCCATCGAATGGGCTTCAACTGGTATGAAAAACTCCGCATGGCAGCCTGGCTGCCCCTGTACTATCCGCTTATGTCAGTGGCGCTCCCCCGAGTTGCCCAGGTGATTGAGTCTCACCTCGCCCCCTATGCCCAGTCCGCCCAGTTGATTCACAACGTCCGTATCGGTCGAGAAGGGCTGACCTACGCTTCTTGCCAGGTCGCCCGACAGCACCACATTCCCTTCATCCTCACCCCGGTTCATCATCCCCGCTGGGTCGGCTGGCGCTATCGCGAATACATCCAGCTCTATCAGGCAGCCGACGCGATTATCGCCCTCACCCCCAGCGAAAAACAAACCCTCATCGGTCTCGGCGTGGCCCCCGACCGGATCCATATCACCGGCATAGGGCCAATCCTCGCCGCCAAAGCCCATCCAGAACGCTTTCGCCAACACCACAACCTCGATGGTCCGGTGGTTTTATTTCTCGGTCAGCACTATTCCTACAAAGGCTTTCGACACCTCCTTGAAGCGGCTCCCCTCGTCTGGAGACACTGTCCGGAGGCAAAGTTTGTGTTTGCCGGACCGCCTGTCCAAAACTCTGAACAAGTCTTTAACGCGTTTCCTGACCGGCGAATTTTACGCTTGGGAACGGTTGACTTACAAACCAAGACAGATGCCCTGGCTGCTTGCGATATCCTCTGCGTCCCTTCCGTCCAGGAAAGCTTTGGCGGCGTTTATACCGAAGCCTGGAGCTTTGCCAAGCCTGTGATTGGCTGTGATATTCCAGCCGTTGCCGATGTGATTACAAAAGGTGTCGATGGCTATCTAGTAGAACAGCAACCTGAAAGCATCGCAGATGATTTAATTGATCTCCTCAAAAACCCTGCTACGGCGAAGTCCATGGGCGCGGCTGGAAAAGCAAAGGTTGAGGCCCGATATACCTGGCCAAAACTGGCCGCAGCAACGCTTTCAGCCTATGAAAAGGTCTTACACCGCTGATTGCTATCAAGATTCGTGACGTGAAGAAAGGAGACTAAGCTCAGGGTTCTTCTGCAGAGTTAGATTCTCCTTCGGACAAGAGCTGCCAGCGAATTTGCCGGGCCAGGGGGCTATCGGAATCGCCAATCTGCACATCGATGACTTCGCTGGTTAGGGGAGCCAGAGCACCCAGCAGGGCTCGCAGATTAGGGGTGCTCTCGCCGCTGTCGACG
>PYEQ01000702.1 GCA_003017785.1 filamentous cyanobacterium CCP5
CTGCCCTACACCGCCCTGGCAGCCGAGCTGGCCGACGACTACGACGAGCGCACCGACTTGATCGGCATGAAAGCGGCTTTTAGCATCGGCGGCAGCATTGCGGCCCTGCTGATGGCCCAGGTGGTGTTTGCGCGGGTGGCTGACTCGGCCCGCCAGTTCTTTATTCTGGGGGCGCTGTCGGCCAGCCTGGCCGTGGTGATCATTGGCCTCTGCGTGGCGGGCACCTATCGCCGCTACTGGCAGGTACAGCAGGGACGACCCCGACTGGCGACGGCGGCCAAACCCCCGGCGCTGCTGCCCCAGCTGCGCAGCGTGTTTAGCAACCAGGCGTTTCGCCAAATTTTGGGCCTCTACCTGTGCGGCTGGATGAGCGTGCAGGTGACCGCCGCCATGCTGCCCTACTTTGTCGGCGTCTGGATGGGGCTGCCCGCCACCCACTTTGCCCAGATGGCGCTGGCGGTTCAGGGTACCGCGATCGCCATGCTCTGGGTCTGGGACTGGGTGGCCAAGCGCACCGACAAGCGCACGGTGTTTTTGCTGGGGGCACCGCTGGCGGCGATCGCCCTGGGCGGCCTGGCCACAGTGCAGCCGGGCCAGGTGGCGTGGATGTATACCCTGGGAGTCATTGCCGGCATTGGGGTAGCCACGCTCTACGTAATTCCCTTTGCCATGCTGCCCGACGTGGTTGACCTGGATGAGCTCAATACGGGCCTGCGGCGAGAGGGGCTGTACTTTAGCGCCCTGGTATTTTTGCAAAAGCTGGGTTTGGCCCTGGCGCTGTTTATCTCGGGGCAAATTTTGAGCGCTACGGGGTACCTGGCCAGCGCCACAACCCAGCCAGAGGCGGCACTCACCGCCATTCGGCTGCTGATTGGCCCGCTGCCTGCCCTGCTGCTGGGGGTGGGGCTGTGGTTTTGCTACCGCTACCCCATCACCCGCGATCGCCACCAGAACATTTTGCTGGCCCTGACGACCCAGCGCCAGCAGCGCCTCGATACTGAAGCTGCCGATGCGCCTGTCCAGGACGTTTAAGCCGATCTGAAGCCGTCTGAAGCCAGCTGAGGCTAGCCACAGGGCAGATATTTCTGCGGTTTAGGGAACAAACCTTTCACTCTTGGGGTGGAGGAAGGTTGCATGGCGCATTGTTAAGTTCTCTAAAGCGTGTTCATGCGCTGACTTCGCATGAATGTTTTTTATACCGTTTCGAGTGTAAGGACTTTTTCACAATGGCTATTAAGCGTTCCTCCCAAGCTAAGCGCTGGCTGGCTGGTTTTGCGAGTGCTGGTGCTGCCGCGCTGCTAGCAGCCTGTGGCGCAGAATCTGAGCCTACAGCTGTAGATACCGTTCCCGAAGAGCCCGTGGCAACCGAAGAGCCCGCTGCCGACTACTCCACCGCCACTGGTGAAGACACCGTAGCCGACCTAGCCACCAGCTCCGAAGAATTTAGCACCCTGGCCCAGGCTATTGAGGCTGCGGACCTGACCGAAGCTCTGTCTGCCAGTGGCCCGATTACGGTGTTTGCGCCGACCAACGAAGCCTTTGAAGCACTGCCCGAAGGCACCCTTGACGAGCTGCTGCTGCCCGAAAACCAGGATCTGCTGCGTCAGGTGCTGACCTACCACGTGGTGCAGGAAGAAGTGGCTGCCGCTGATGCCACCTCTGGCGAAGTGCCCACCGCCGCCGGTACTCCTCTAATGCTCGAGGTGGATGAGACCACTGGCGATATTATGGTCAACGAAGCCATGGTAGTTGAGCCCGACATTCAGGCCAGCAACGGGATCATCCACGGCATCGATCAGGTCATTCTGCCCCCTGACCTCGCCCTCTAGGCATTGCCGACAGGGAGGTGCGGCTGCAATCTACCCGTCTCCCCAGTCTGGCCAAAGTCTCGACTCCTGACAAAGCCCAGGGCTGCGGCCCTGGGTTTATTTATTGAAGGGGTTCTAGCTGCCGTGGTTAGAGGTTTGCTGCCCCAGGCGGGGTTCGGTACCGGCCAGCAGGCGATCGATGTTGCTCCGGTGGCGCAAAATGACGTAGGTTGCCCCCAGTGTGCCCAGTACGATGTAGGGCAGCGGCTGGCCGGTAACGACCATGAGCACAGCAGCGGCGATCGCAGCCGCAATTGATCCCAGCGAGACAATACGGCTGAGGGCCAGGATAAGGCCAAAGGCGATCGCTGCGCCCAGAGCCACGGGCCAGGCCAGCCCGAGCAGAACGCCCAGCCCCGAGGCCGCCGATTTGCCGCCGGTAAAGTTAATCCACACCGATTTGCTGTGGCCCACCAGGGCGAACAGCCCAGCCAGCATGGTAATCCAGGGCTGCCACTGGGCTGCTAAGGCCCCAGGCGCCGCCAGGGCTGAGATCTCAGGCCAGAGCGCGATCGCCAGCCGCACCGCCAGCAGCCCCTTCAGCAGGTCGATGACGAGAACCGCGATCGCGGCCCCTTTGCCCACCGTTCTCAGCACGTTGGTGGCACCCGTGCCCCCCGAACCATACTCTCGAATATCAATACCTTTCACCCAGCGGGCCACCAGATAGCCCGTTGGAATTGACCCCAGAAGGTAAGCTGCCGCCAGCAGCACAATTGCTAAAACCGCCAACGCCCTATGTCCTCGTGTGTAACTGTAGTGTGCGAACCTTTACTGTGCGAT
>PYEQ01000703.1 GCA_003017785.1 filamentous cyanobacterium CCP5
CTCTGATTTCCAGAGTCCCCTGGCTAGCCAGGCTGTAACGGCTCCTGCCGCTGACCAGGTTAACGGTGGCAATTTCTTTGGTTTTTTGATTCAGCTGCAGCAGGGGCCGAGTAATCCAGCGAGAAGTGAGCAGGCTCGACAGGATGGCCACCCCCAGGGCTAGCAGGCAGAGCAGCCAGGTCTGGCGAGTGTTGGCATAAATTTGGGCCATGAAGTCAGCTTCGGGCAGGACGACGACGATTAGCCAGTTAAGCTCTTCCAGAGTTTGAATGGGGGTAATTTGCAACAGCTGCCGCTCACCGTCCAGGTCAAAGTCCAGCTGCTGGGACTGGCGAATTCCCCCAAAATCACCGTTGAAATAGTCCTGCAGATAAATCGCTGATGCCCGAACTAATCGGTTCTCACTGGCGATCGCCGGCAGGCGTCTTCCCGTTTCCCCCTCGACAACGACCGGATTCCGCCCGTCTGAACTGGCAATCAAATCGCCATTGGTCTCGACAATGTAGATTTGCCCCGAGGGGCTAAAGTTAATGGCCTCTAGCAGCTGGCTAATTTGCCCCAAGTCTAGAATCACGCTCACTACCCCCTGAAGCTGACCGTCCTCGGCGTAGACAGGTTCAGAGGCGTTGATGGCCAGGGAATATTCCTCCACCTGGCTAACGGAGAGATAGATGTCGGTCCAGACCGGACCTTGAGCCCGGATAGCCGCCTGATACCAAGGCCTCTCCCTAGCATCGATATGGCGATCGAACAGCGTCGACTCAACGACCTGGCGCTGGGCATTCAGCCGTGAGCTGAGATACTGGCCTCCGGTGCTGCCGTTCGAATATTCCAAAAAGAAGCGAGGTTCACCGTTGTGAACCCGCTTAAACATCGCCAGGATGTCCCCCGATGAATTGCCGACTCCCAGGCCATAAATCGTTTCAAACGTATTGATATAGTCCCAATAGGCATCCGCGATCGATCGGATCTGGCTGAGGTCTAACCCTTCCCGCTGAATCGTTTTTACACTCAGCCGATTGATCAATCGAGTCGTGGTCAGCAAGTCCGTCACTTCATGGCTGATGCGGGCAGCGGTTTCTTCCCGCAGCTGTTGGGAGATTTGATTGACGGCTTTTTCTCCATTGCGAATTGATAGCCAAGCTGTCAAACCCACCGCCAGGGAAAGCTGAGCCACGAAGGGTAGAATAATCACTCCCCGCAGGGGCAGCTTCGACAGGAGGTGATTCATCACAACAGAGGCTGGCAGGGATCACCAGGATCAAACGGAGGCAACCAGTGAATCCAATGCCACATTTAGCGGATAGACAAAGACTGCCTCTCTATAGTATCGACGCATCTGAAATTGGCATCCCCAGGGAATCCTATCCCGGTCCATCCAGCCTGGGATTGTCGATTAAACTGGGGCTAGGGAGAGAGTCAGCGTAGGCGGTTGCAGGCTAGCAGCGCTAGTCTGAGGAAAGTCCGGGCTCCCGAAAGACCAGACTTGCTGGGTAACGCCCAGTGCGGGTGACCGTGAGGAGAGTGCCACAGAAACATACCGCCGATGGTGCCTATTCGGCACACAGGTAAGGGTGCAAGGGTGCGGTAAGAGCGCACCAGCAGCATCGAGAGGTGCTGGCTCGGTAAACCCCGGTCGGGTGCAAGGTCAAGGGGCTAGGTTGGTCTTTTACCGGCCCCGCTGTTAAGAACCGCTTGAGGCGGCTGGTAACAGCCGTCCCAGATAGATAACCGCCCCCCTGTTGGGGAACAGAACCCGGCTTATGTCTGACTCTTTCCCTTTATGGTTTCGATGGCGCTGCCTTTCTAGCCTTTAGCGCCTTTCAGATATTTGCCTAGCCATGCCTGATCCGACCCGTCAGCGAAATTTGCAGCGATGCTTGCTAAAACTGGGCGTACCCGAAACCCCCAATCTTAACTGGGCCCTGCTGGATCAGGCCCTGACCCATGCGTCGGCCTCGAGTACCAACTACGAGCAGCTAGAATTTTTGGGGGATGCGGCCCTGCGGCTGGCGGCGGCGGAATTTTTGTTAGAAGCCTATCCCCAGGCAACGGTGGGAGAACTGGCCGCCGTGCGATCGCGGCTAGTCAGCGACCACACCCTGGCAGACCTAGGGGATCTGCTGGGCCTAGAGTCCTATCTCCAGGTCTCCGCCAGCGCCAGTCGAGACGTGGCCGGGCGGCGATCGCGCCTCGCCGATGCCTTTGAGGCGGTGCTGGGAGTGCTGTATCTCCACGATCACAGCCTGACCCTGATTCGCTCCTGGCTGGATACCCACATGGCCCGACTGGCAGAGCAGATTCGCCGCGACCCGACCCTGCAAAACTACAAGGCGGCCCTGCAGGAAATCACCCAGGCCACGGGCGGTGGCCTGCCCGAGTATCGCACCGAAGAAATCAGCCAAATCCACGGCGATACCGAGCGGTTTGCCTCGACCGTGTGGTTTCAAGAGCGGCTCTGGGGGGAAGGTCGCGGCGCTTCCATGAAACAGGCGGAACAGGCGGCGGCCCGCATGGCCTACGAACCCCTGAAGCAGGCCCTTAGTCCTGGCAAGTCGTGACCTCACCCGTTTCCGTTGCAGTGCTTGGGGTGGGGCGGTGGGGCCAGCATCTGGTTCGCAACCTGATCGCCCTGCCCAATACC
>PYEQ01000704.1 GCA_003017785.1 filamentous cyanobacterium CCP5
CTATATCGGCACCCCCACTGGCCACTACTACATCCGCCCCCACGATGTCTTACTGGTCTACGGCCATGCCAAGGCTCTAGCGGATCTCGACGAACGAAGATCAGGCCTCAGTGGAGAAATGGCCCATCAGGAGGCGATTTCAGAGCAATACCAGCGGGTACGAGAACAGGACGAAGCCGAAGAAGTCGCCCAAAGCGTCGAACAAGAACCTCGCATTCATGAATGATTGCGGAGAGGCATCGGCATTGCCGTGCCCTTCAAAAGGTATTCCCCTTCAGGTATTCCCCTTCAACCCGGGGGGTAATAAATACAAGTTCGAAATAGGCAGAAAATAGCCAAAAGTCGGCTTAAATCTTGAGATTAGGGGTCATGCCCAGATCTTCGAAGTTGGTGGAGATCATCTCCCCTAGGGAAAACCCATCGACTGAGCTAATGCGTCCGCGCCAAAGGGCTTGGCCCTGGGTAGGCATCCCATGTCCCTGGGAGGGGTACATTTTGGCGCTCCGCAGATGGACGAACTGCGGCATGCGTATCTTTTCATCGTCGTCTTTAGCTTTTAATCCCTTTCGTAGCTGATCGAGAAAGTCTTTGAGAGTATCTCTAACATCGGCTTCGGCTTTGGTTCTGCCGATAATGTCCATCATTTGTAGAAAGTAGGCTTCTTCACTGACTAAGTAGCCAGAAATAATCAAACCGCCAACGCTGAGGGTGATGCCTAGTTCTATATTGGTGCGCTCTGGAATCGCCACTAGGGCACACAGCGCTTTATCGACTGAATTGTGATTGCGAGATGAGTGATTAATTTGAATCCCCTCTGGTAATTCCATAAAGACTAAACTCAAGGCTACATAAGCAGCAGGTGCAGCTAATCTACACCCACTTTTTAGGTTTAAATGTAAGAGAATGGTAATCTTCTGACCCTAGCAGGATTCCCTAGAGGAAAAAAACTTAGCCGGTTTCATTTACTAAAATAGACCGGACCTCAGCATCAGGATACAGTGCTTCATCCACCGTCACTTCAATCATGTTGTTTTCTGTGGGGCTGGCCTCAACCGAGGTTGTCGTTAGCCCTTGATCGTTGCGCTCAACGAAGAAATTAACCGGTACTGGCAATCCCGTCAGCACAGCTGATTCACCCGCAGACAGCACTCTAAAGCCGGTGTTGCCAACCACTCTATAGGTGATAGAAACTTCGGCGTCATTATGCACTACCATGCTGATGGTACCGCTTTAACTATCAACGGTTGATTCAACCGGTTGGCGTTCTGTTAATAGCGGTAGCTGGGCGATCTCTAGCTCAGCCAGAGTCGGCGACTGGGCCTGAACTCCGCTACCAAATAAATCGGCTAGCAGCAAAGCTCCACTGGCAGCCGAACCTAACCGTATAAAAGGTCGAATGATGGATTTCATCGCTGTTTACCTCCTACTCTAAAACCGCCTCGCGTTTCAGTAATTGGGCAAGGATTACTTTCACGATGAATCGAGTATTGGCAAATGACCTCTCTCGTCGGAAGGCATTTATGGCTATCGATAGCCGTAATTACTCAAGCGCTAAGTTGCCAAAGTATACGCCATAGGGTGGAAGCTCAATGGTATCTTCGTAGCGACGACTTTGAAAATCTGTTTCGTCTGCCGCTTTGCATTCGGGATGGTTAGCCAGATCGTAATAGGCGGTTTCAACGCTGAGATTAAACAAACACAGCAGCCGCTGTTCAGAGCATTCCCGCACAAAGCCCAGCACCGGATCTTCTGATTGGGTGAGCTGAATAGTACCCCAATTGAGAGCGGGCTGCTGCTTGCGCCACTCGATCAACCGCCGATATTTGTTCAGCAAAGAATCCTGGTGGGGTTCCTGGCGATCGACCGCCCGCTTCAGGTGTTCGGCGGGAATCGGCAGCCAGGGTTCTTCGGCGCTGGTGAACCCAGCGTGAAGCTGATCGGCGGCCCAGGGCATAGGGGTGCGGGAACCGTCTCGCCCCAGCACTGAGGGATAGCCTTGGATGCCAAAGGGATCTTTCATTTTTTCGTAAGGGATATCCGCCTGAGTCAGTCCCAGTTCGTCGCCCTGGTAAATGCAGCAGCTACCCCGCAGGGCGATGATCAGGGCCGCGAACATGTGGTCAAAGGCTTCGTGGCTGAAGTCATCGCTGGGGTGGTATTTGCTCCAGCGGCTCTTGAGCCGGGGAAAGTCATGGGTGCCCGCCGTCCAGCAGATCACGCCATCACCAAAGGACTCCTCCACTCGCTTGATCAGGGTGTGCAGGCGATCGCGGGTGAGGGGCTGGTCGGTCATCAGCGAGGAGTTGTAGGCCATGTGCAGCCGATCCGGGCCGCCCACGTATTCGCTGGAGGTGAGAATCGTGTCTTCGGCGCTGCTGATTTCCGCCAGGGTGGTACTGCCGGAAAACTTATCCATCACTCGGCGAATCGGCTTGAGCAGCTCAATGGTTTCCGGCTGGCAGAAGTTGTGGATATTCAGCTGGGAGAAGAAGGGATCTTCGGCAGAGGCCCCCGCCGGGCGGGGCTTGTCGGCGGGGCGGATGGGGTTGTCTCTAAGCTGGCGATCGCAGGTGTAAAAATTCACCACGTCCAGTCGGAAGCCATCTACTCCCAGGTTCAGCCAGAATTCTGCCACCGCCAGAAT
>PYEQ01000705.1 GCA_003017785.1 filamentous cyanobacterium CCP5
CACTAAAAGAGGTAAGGGGCTACAAATGGCTGCCAAAATCCTGGTTGTAGATGACGATCCTGATTTTGAGCTGCTGATTCGTCAAAAGTTTCGACGTCAAATCCAGCAGCAGGAGCTCAGTTTCGTCTTTGCCCATGACGGGCTCCAGGCCCTCGAAAAGCTCGAAATCGATCCAGAGATCGAGGTGGTGCTGGCCGACATCAACATGCCCGACATGGATGGCCTATCCCTGCTCAGCCAGATTCGTCAGACCTACCCGCTGATCAAAGCCGTCATCGTCTCGGCCTACGGCGACATGGATAACATCCGCCAGGCCATGAACCGGGGAGCCTTTGATTTTTTATGCAAGCCGATTAACTTCCAGGAACTGGAGATCGCCACTTACCGCACCCTAGATTACGTCCATCGACTCAAGACCGAGCTGGGGAGTGAGCGAGAAGCCCTGCGCACCCAAACAGAAGTGGTCTCTAGTCTCCGGCAGCAGATAGCCGAACGGCAACAGGCAGAGTCGGCCCTGCGCCGGAGTGAGGCGACTAACCGGGCGCTAATTCAGGGAATGCCCGACATGGTGATTCGGGCCAGGGAAGATGGTACCTATCTAGCGATCGCCGGTCGAGAGCGATTCACCGTTTACGATGGCGATCACTTCTCGGTCGGCACCACACTGCACGACTCCCTGCCCCCAGAGCAGGCCCAGCTGCGGATGTACTACATCCAGCAGGCGTTAGCCACTGGGCAGCTCCAACTGTATGAGCACCAGCTGATTGTAGACGGCCAGCTGCGCCACGAAGAGGTGCGCATCGTAGTGATTGGCGAAGGGGAGGTAATGATCGTGGTGCGAGACATTACAGAGCGCAAGCAGGCAGAGCAGGCGCTGCGAGTGGCCGAAGAAAAATATCGGGGCATCTTTGAAAACGCCCTGGAAGGCATCTTTCAAACCAGCTTGGAAGGCCGCTACCTGAGCGTGAATCCAGCCATGGCCAGGATATTCGGCTACGGATCCGCCGCCGAAATGATGGTGCAAGTAACGGACATTCAGACTCAGATTTACGTCGATCATCGCCTGCGGCAAGAATTTCAGCGGCAGATGCAGGCCCAGGGAGTCGTGCGAGAGTTCGAATATCAGGCCTGTAAAGCCGACGGCAGCATCATCTGGGTGCAGGAAAGCAGCCATGCCGTCTACAACGAAGACGGTGAAATGCTTTACTACGAAGGCATTTTGCTCGATGTCACCCAGCGCCATCAGGCGGAGGCAGAGCGGCAGCGATTTGTAGACACCCTCGCCCGAAAGAACCGCGACCTAGAGCAGGTACGGGACGAGCTGGCGATCGCCAATGCCACCCTGGAGCAGCGGGTAGCCGAGCGCACTGAGGAGCTGAGCCAAACCCTGAATCAGCTCCAGGCCACCCAGGAGCAGATCATCGCCCAGGAAAAACTAGCTTCCCTGGGAGCCCTCACCGCCGGCATTGCCCACGAAATCAAAAACCCGCTGAATTTCGTGAATAATTTCGCCGAGCTGATCGAAGAAATGGCCGAAGAACTCCAGGAAGAACTAAAGCCCTGCCAGGATCGGCTAGAGGCTGATACCTGGGACTATATCCATGAGCTATGCGAAGACCTGTCACAAAATGCCCGCAAGGTACTCAAACACGGCCAGCGGGCCGACGGCATCGTGCGGAGCATGCTCATGCACTCCCGGGGAGGCAAAGGGGAACACCAAACTGTCAATGTTAATTCTTTGCTGAGCGAAGCCCTCAACCTGGCCTACCACGGCATGCGAGCCCAAAATCGCGGCTTCAACATTACCCTGGAAACCCATTTAGCCCCTGATCTCCCGGAGACCACCCTATTCAGCACCGACTTCAACCGGGCCCTCTTAAACCTAATCAACAACAGCTTTTATGCCACCCATGAAAAAGTCCAGCGGGGCATTGCTGGCTATGAGCCCCTGCTCGTGGCCTCCACCCGACAGGTAGATAACTACATCGAAATTCGGCTACGGGATAATGGTCCTGGGATTCCGCCTGCGGTAAGAGCCAAGATGTTCGAGCCGTTTTTTAGCACCAAGCCCACCGGTCAGGGCACCGGACTCGGCCTGTCCATCTGCCACGACATCATTGTCCAAGCCCACCACGGCACTATCAGCGTTGAGACTGAGCCTGGAGAATTTACTGAGTTTGTGATCATGCTGCCCGTTAATGTCCTGCCGGAGGAAACCCCATGAAGCGAATCATGGTCGTAGACGACGAACAGGATACCCAGACCCTGTTCGAACAGCGGTTTCGCCGAGAAATCAAAGCTGCCCTAGTGGATTTGATCTTCTTTTTCTCAGCGGAGACGGCTTTGTTTTATTTGCAGTCTCCCCAGGCGGCTACTCCAGAGCTGATTTTGAGCGACATTAATATGCCCGGGCTGGGCGGTCTGGAACTGCTGCGTCGAGTGAAAGCCCTCTATCAAGATCTGCCCGTGATCATGGTGACCGCCTACAGCAACAACCAAAACTATCAAATCGCCATGGAAAACGGCGCTGACGACTACATCAGCAAGCCCATTGATTTCAGAGCCCTGAAAGCCAAGGTGTTGGAGGAATAGGGAGATGGGGAAGATGAGGAGTCAAATCCCCTCACCGCCTTACCCCCATGC
>PYEQ01000056.1 GCA_003017785.1 filamentous cyanobacterium CCP5
ACCCTCGAAATTACCGAAAGCATGCTGGTAGACGACCTGGATAAGACCTTGAAGCTGCTCAATGGTCTCCGCCAGCGGAACGTGAGCATCAGCATTGACGATTTTGGCACGGGCTATTCATCCTTAAGTTATCTCTACAACCTGCCAGTCCAGACCCTAAAAATCGATCGCACCTTTACACGGCCCATGGATTCAAGTCCCAAGCATGGCAAGATTGTGCAGGCCATCATCCAGCTAGCCCACCAGCTCGGCTTTGCAACCGTAACTGAAGGGGTAGAAAGCGCTCAACATGTTGGGCTGCTGCGACGGTTCAATTGCGACTTTGGCCAGGGCTACTGGTTTAGCAGACCCCAGCCCGTCCCAGAGGCGAGTCGCTGGCTAGCCCTGCATGCCCCAATCAACACAGCGACCCGCCATTCTGAGGACTAGAGAGTCCTTCGCTGTCGCCTCAAATCCAGCTCTAAAAGGCTTAGAATCAAAACCTTGTATCCTTGAGGACATTTGTGTTGGGCCTAGCTCTGGTGTTGCTGGCAGGGGTTTTCTTCTGCTTCCAAAATGTGATTGTGCGGGTGCTGTACACCCCCTATGAGCTGTTTGGGCTGCTACCCACGGGGGGGTATGTAGAGGCAACCCTGCAAAGCTCCTTCTTGCTATTGCTGATGCGAATGGTGGTGGGAGTGCCGCTGATGGCCCTAACGACCCCGGTGCTCTATCGCCCCACCTGGAAAGAAATTGCCCAGCTAGGCCGACGCGATCGCTGGGCCGATCTTCGCCTGGTGCTGGTGGGGGGCAGTCTGATGTTTCTCTACCTGGCCCTGCTCTACCTGGCCATTGGCCTGATTCCTGTGGGCATTGCCCTGACTCTATTTTTCACCTTTCCAGTGTTCACGGCCTTGTTTTCCTGGCTCTGGTTCGGGGTCCGCCCATCTCGGTTTCGCATTGGGGTGATGGGCCTGATTCTGATCGGCAGTGCCTTGAGTACGCCTGCCGCTGACCCGGCTGCATCCGTTAGCTGGCTGGGCGTTTTGATGGGAGTCGGCTCCGGAGTTGCCTATGCCCTGTATACAGTCACGGCCCAAAAAAGCTTTGAGCGATTCCACCCCTTTCCCTTCACCTGGATGAGCTTCGCCACTACGCTGGTGCTGTCAGGAATACTGGTGGTTCTTTGGACAGGGGACTGGAGCGGTGCTGCCTGGACGGCTTTGTGGATTGGCGGACTGCTAAGCGCGATCGCCACCTGCGTTGGCCATCTCCTCAACAACCTGGGGATCCGCCTGATCGGAGCCACAACAGCTTCCATGCTAGGGGCAGTCAATCCTGCCCTGACCGCCCTGCTAGCCTGGGTTACTCTGCAAGAACAGATCAGCTGGCTCCAGGCCGCGGGGGTAGGGTTAGTGACTCTGTGTGTGGCCCTGTTGGGTCGAGATGCACGCCCAGCTAGCTCACCAACCGAGCGTCCAGCCTCGACGCCTAAGTAACCAGTCGCCAGCAATAAACCTACTGAATCGCCACCAGCTCGATGTCAAAGATCAGATCTTCTCCCGCTAGGGGGTGGTTGGCATCCAGGGTCACCTCCGCATCGGAGACTTCCGTGACAACCACAGGTAGAGCCTGTCCTTGCGGCCCTTGAAGCTGAAGCTGCTGACCGACTCCCAACGGAATGTCAGCCGGGATTTTCTCTCGCTCTACCACTAGCACCATCTCATCCCGGCGGGGACCATAGGCCTGATTGGAGTCAATGGTAGCCGTCTTGGTATCCCCAGGAGTCATGCCCATCACGGCGGTTTCAAAACCAGGAATGACCTGGCCTGCGCCGAGGGCAAAAGACAGGGGTTCGCGCTCTACTGAGGAGTCAAATACCGTGCCATCGGGCAGCTTGCCCGTATAGTGAATCTGAACCGTATCCCCTTGCTTGGCTTGAGCCATAAGAGTTTCCTCTGTGTGATTACAAATGTGATTACAAGGCAGTTGCCGTGATCACCCTAACGAGAGATCCTGGGAGTTGTCAGAATCTGAGAGGTTTTTGTAAGATTCTGGCCCCGGCCAATCCTGCCCGCCTCCTAGATCTCTAGCTTTCTAATGGCTAGGTCTGCCACCCCCCGTTCATCCATCGGCCTCTCGAATTCATGGCTAATTCCACTACCTCCAATATTTGGTTAGCCGAGCTTCAAGATTTAGTCCGAGGCGGGGCCGGAGCCTTCTTATTTGGCATTCCTCTGCTCTACACGGTCGAAGTTTGGTCAATCGGATCTTCCACCCAGCCCCAACGGCTGCTGGCAGTGCTAGCCACAACCCTGCTGGTAGTCTGGCTGCTCACCCAGGTGGAGGGATTTCGCCAAGCCCTAGCCCTGAACCCGTTCCAGGCAGGCTTGGAAAGTGTCGAAGCCGTTGGGATTGGGCTCGTCTGCGCGGCGATCGCCCTCCTGTTGCTACGGCGGATTACCCTCGAAACCCCCCTATCAGAAACCCTGGGCAAGCTGATTTTTGAGGGCGTACCGTTTTCAGTGGGGGTTGCCTTGGCCCGATCCATCCTCAGCCAAGACCGCATGCGACTGCGCAGCCGCCGCACCGTCAATCGCCCCCGGCGCTATGCCGCCCCTTCCCGCTCTACCCTACGGGATACCCTCGGGGACCTCGATGCCACTCTGATTGGGGCTCTGCTAATTGCCTTTAGTATTGCGCCCACAGAAGAGATTCCCCTGCTAGCCGCGGCGATCCCACCTTTATGGCTGCTGCTGATTGTATCGGCATCCCTGGTGCTGTCCTACGGCATCGTCTTTGCCTCAGGCTTTACCGACCGCAGCGAACGGCAGCAGCGAGGACTCCTACTTAGCCCCGAAACAGAAACTTTAGTGGCCTATCTGGTAGCCCTTGGCGCTTCCATGCTGATGCTGGTGTTTTTTCAGCAGCTCGGAGCCCAGGATCCCTGGCAGGAATGGCTAGGAAATACGATTGTGTTAGGCCTACCAGCCGCCATCGGCGGGGCAGCAGGGCGGATTTTGATATGAGCAACTTTCAGCCATCTGATCCAAAAGCAGCCGATAGTGCCAAGCGATCGCTGGCGGAGTGGATCACCTTTGCGATCGCCGCTAGCATCCTAATGCTGGTAGTCGGCCTAGTGGTCTACGACTGGCAAGTAGCCCAAAACCGTCCCCCCGCTTTCCGAGTAGAAATCACAGAGACCGCCCGGGTTACCGATGGTCGCTACTACGTGCCCTTCACCATCACCAACACAGGACGGCGCATTGCCAGAACCGTCCAGGTAACCGCAGAACTTCGCCTGGATGACCAAGTTGAAGCAGGCGAGCAGCAAATCGATTTTCTCTCTGGCAGCGAACGCAAGCGGGGAAGCTTCGTCTTCAGCCACGACCCCCAATCCGGAGAGCTGACGATTCGAGTCGCTAGCTACAGCCTGCCGTAGGCTGCTTTGGAAAGCCAAAGTAACCTCATAGTAAGCCTAAGACTTGGTAACCGACTTTTATAGTGATGGCGGCAAGTCACCGTTGCTTGGACTAGCCGGACCACCAGGAGCTTCAGGACTACCTTGATTAGGATCTATGTTGAGACCTGGAGCTGGTCCAACTGGATCTTGGCCCAATGGCTTAGGTGGAAAGGTAGGAGGCGTCGGTTCAACCTGAGGTGGCGATGTAGGAGGCGTCGGTTCAACCTGGGGCGATGATGTGCGAGGCAGAGAACTGCTGGGTCTCGTAGATGATGAACTATTACTTGGCACAAAAGAGGAAGAGCGCCCTGTACCTGAAGTCACCAAGCCAGAACTGGTAACCGTGGAATACTGACCTGCGGTTACTGCCCCAGTGCCAGTACCAGGCAAGCCCTCTAAGAACAGGGATGTCTGCGAAACGGATTGATTACCATCGAGACTAATAACCTCAGGATTAATAGTCGCTTCAGCCACAAAGTCTTCCTGTGCTTCAAGCGCCGTCGTCGTTTCGGCCCGAACAGCATCAGTTGGGTCGTCAGCCCCAGACTGGTAGCCAGAATCATCTAAATGCAAGCCCTGAACCAGACTGCTGGTGTCATAAAAATGCTGTAGATCAAACTCAAAGATTTCAACGAAATCCCCTCGAACCAGGGCCATTTCCCCTGCTAGCAGCCCATGTTCTTGGCCACCGCTGGTGAGGGTTACTGGACCATCAGGGTTTTCCGTGAGTACCATCACGACCGTCATATCACTATCTTCTGAATAGCGAACAAGCAGCGCTGAGCCTTGAATCCCAGTCACCGTATTAGGAGTCTGGATGGTAGTGCGTCCCCGTCCCGGGGGAATCAGCATCAAAACAGTGCCGTTAGAGAGTCGAAAGTTACGGGTATTAGGAACAAACCGGAACGTTGCCCGCTCCCCGAGTCGAGCTAGAGAACCATCGTTGAAGCGCAGTTCCGCCCTTGAAGATGCGGCTGTACGAAGAGCATCTCCCAAGGCCAAGAAATCTGACAGTCTGGCAGGGCGAGCGGACCGACCCCGAGGAATTAGCTCAACGCGATTGAGCAAAGACTCAACATCTGCCCGCGTCAGAGTGACATCGGCAACTGCCGGAGCGAAAGCTCCAAAACAGCCTACTCCTAGCCCGACGATTCCGACTAAACCACTGCGCAAGCATCCAAGCCAGAACCGATTCAACCCGTTAACAAAGTACATTTAAGACCTCTTCAGCTTGCACATGCATCACAACCGTGAGAACACGGAAACCTAAGCTAGCAGTTAAGCCAAGTTCGTAAAGACTTTAACTCCCTGACTTTATTTAACCAATTGCTTTCATAGAGCGCTGGCTGTAGGGCAGAATTTTATGAACTTTCGTCTTTACTTCATCAAAGCTTAACAGCTAGCTCAGCTGAATTAGAAGTTGCTTCGGAGAATTTACCTAGGCTGGGTCATTGGTAAACGGGATTAACTCAGGTACGGCGATCGAGCCAATACCTTCTGATTAGACACCAGATATTGCCCGGTTTTGGTAGCGTGAGCCATTGGCAAAGTCCAAACTACTCGGCCAGTGCAATCGCCCCAAGCAAACAGGTTGTGCCCGCGATCGCGGGCACGGTCATGCCTAATCGAGAACTATCCTTACCCTCCCGCGCTGGCCGGAACAGCCGGAGCAGCGGGAGTAGCTGGATTCTCCGGACCATTAGGACTCGCTGGGACAGCCGGAGTAGCGGGAGTAGCCGGATTCCCCGGACCATTAGGACTCGCTGAGACAGCCGGAATAGCTGCGTTGCTACCTGGACTAAAAGGTATGGGGGGAATCACATCACCGTTTGGAGCCGCATTCTGTGGAAGGTTCACTACTGGGGGCAGGGAGATCCCATTCATTTCACTTGCGCCTCCGCTGAGGGCGGCTTCGCCGCCAGTCAGATTGCCAACTGCGGAACTAGTGATCGGATTGATACCAGCAGGGTTAGTCTCAACCATCGCAGGCGCTAATTCAGTTTCAAACAAATCCCTAGGCACGCTGCCCTCTCCGGTTTGAATCCAGGTGGGATCTAAAAAACTAACGGCTTCAGAAAACTCTGGTTGGTTCTCTAACGCCGACTGAGTTTCCTGACGGACCGCATTGATGGGATCCACCCTGTCAGTTTTGTAGTTGGCATCATCCAGATGTAGGCCTTGAATTAAGTCGCTAGTTTGGTAGAACGCCCCCAGGTCAAATTCAAACACCTGAATTTGATTACCCTGGATCAGCGCCATTTGACCAGCTACTAAGGTTGTCTCCTGTTCACCATCCACAGTCGTCACTGACATTGGACCATGGGAGCTTTCTGTCAACGCCATCACCAGGGTTAGGTTTTGAGCGCTGATGTATCGAACAACTAGCCCAGTGCCTTGCACTCCAGTGACAACATTTGGCGTCTGAATCGTACTGCGCCCTTGGCCCGGAGGTATTAACAACAGCACAGTGCCGTTGGAAAGCCGGAAGTTGCGAGTGTTGGGAACAAACCGAAACGTGGCATGCTGCCCCACCCGAGCTAGGGAACCGTCATTGAAGCGGAGTTCCGCCCGAGACGCCGCAGCTGTTCTGAGGCTATCTCCTTGGCCTAGGGAATCCGTCAGGCTTGCCGGTCTCGGCCTAGCTCCTCGAGGCAGTAGTTCTACGCGATTTAGCAAGGTTTCGATGTCCGCCCGAGTCAAGGGCACATCTGCCAATGCAGCCTGAGACCAGAATAAAATACCTGCCGCAGAGACCAGCTTCAATGCATCTAGGCTGAGTCTTCTGGATATGTTTATCACCTTTGATGAACTCCGTAATTACTTAAAGGCAATTGCACCCTGCCCGCTGATTTCAAAAGCCGTTAGGCCTTTGGGCCACTGCCCACAAGATTTAGAAACAGCCAAATACAGAAGCCTAGGCCCAATCAAGAACTCACTGACTACCTTCTGGAGAATGGGAACATTGCACTCAGGCAAATCAGACACTACCGGATAGGTCAGCCATGGGATGCTGGAACCAGGCCCTGATCAAATCTTCGATTCAGCGCATATTGAACTGCGCTGGCTTCGATGCCAACCCAGGAGAAAGCTAACCAAATGCACCTTATGGAGGTAACTTTCTCTACTACGACTCCATGGTATGTCCGGAAATCTTAACTGCGTAACTGTCTTTATGGAAGCATCATCAGGCTTGATCAAGCTTCAGCAAATTCACATAACCTGATCAAACTCAAGCCAACTAGGGGATCGGATCTTGATGGGATTTGTCTGTTATAGACAGCTATCATCGCTGGCATAGGTGAATACGCGATCAATTTTGTGGATGTGAGGCTTGGTGTGAAGTGGACTTTTATTCGAGAGTGGCAGCCAGTGTTAGGTAAAGCCCTGAATCTCTCCCTGATTAGTTTGCTACCTTGCATGGTTGCCACGGTTGCTTCCGCCCATAGCCCGACGGAATTGACCAATGGTCGAAGTTTGCAGCTGCCGGAGCAAAATGATGAGCGACAGATTGGGCAATTGATGGTTTATGGGTGGGGAGAATCGTCAGCTACACTGGCTTTAGAGGCTTTAGATAGTCAGACTCAGACGGTGATCTCGGGCTCAGCCAAGAAATCTGCACCTATATCCAGTTCTCCCTCCACCTGGCTGGAGCATTCCCCAGAGACTCTGAGTTTTAGTGCTAGGGTTCCTTTGGCTCAACTCCCTTGGCTAGAAGCGCCTGCCGTAGCTCTCGGCGACAATGTCGTTCTACTGCCCCATGCTGAGGAAAGTCAGCTCGGAGATGACTTGTCAAATCAGCCAGAACTCTTTCAGGCGCAGATAGATGACTCCCCTGCAGATGCTCCCCTTGAGGAGGACGCAGCAGGGAGTGGGGAGCTGAGCGACCCAGAGCTGGGCGAGTTGCGGATTCGTAGCCAAGAGACCGATCCAGAGCT
This sequence comes from filamentous cyanobacterium CCP5, assembly GCA_003017785.1. Taxonomy (GTDB): domain Bacteria; phylum Cyanobacteriota; class Cyanobacteriia; order Phormidesmidales; family Phormidesmidaceae; genus CCP5. The sequence goes on from PYEQ01000056.1 coordinate 7,378, forward strand.
GGGTATATTGCGCATTCGGGAGCAGCCTATTGCCTCTCCAGCTGCTTCTGCCCGGCGCCCGATCGCCTACCTAACTGGGCGCATAGGCTATATCAATAGCGACAATATTTTTCTGGCCATTGACGATCAGCTTGGCGTTATCGGGGATGATTTTCTAAGAACTGGGGTGGCCTTGAGCTTCTATCCGTCTTTAGGGCCTGAGACGTTTTTGTTGGCCATAGCGGAAGCTAATTTACAGCGCTACAGCAGTTTTACCAGCGCCAACTATGATGAGCTACGTTTTCGAGTTGGCGTCCGTCAGGGACTAACGCCCCGTTCCTACGGAGAAATTGGCTGGAGCCATCAGGAGCTGTTTCGTCCAAGCTTCCGCGATCGCTTCTTTAAAAACAACGCCTTTGATATCACCCTGCGACGGCAGGATCCGCTGACAGAGGATTTATCCTTGAACAGCTACTACCGGGCCCAGCTCAATTTCAGTAATCCGGCTTCCTTTGACCGGGTGATTCAAGCTTTAGGGACCTACGCCAGTTATGCTATCGCGAGCAATGTGGAATTAGGACTTAACTATCAGCTCACCCTGGCAGATTACACCCAGCAAGATCGCTACGACACCTATCATCAGGTGCTGGGCCAACTCGTGTATTCGATTCAGCCTGCCACTCGTCTCAGCCTATTTGGCGGCATCAGCTTTGGGCGTTCTTCGGAATCGACGGTTACCTTTGACGATGTGATTTTTGGGATATTTCTAGAATCGTCACTGGTGCTGTTTTAAGGAGGCTTTTGGGTTGCCGACCACCCGTCATGGGCACTGACCGAGAGGGTGAACGGCAAGGCTGATTTCCCTACCAGTCGCTAGATTAGCCAGCGAGATTGGGCTGGTTCAGTGTCACTGATCGGCTGGCCACGGGAAATCACCTGGCGCACCACGGAACGGCGGCGGATGGCCTCATAGCGACTATCGGCATCGAGCACGATCAGGTTGGCGGGGAGGTTAGGGGCGAGGCCGTAGTCTGCCAGGTGCAGGGTGCGGGCTCCGTGGGTGGTGACCATGTCGTAGCAGGCGTCAATTTCGTCGAGGCCGGTCATGTGGCAGGCATGGACGGCCATTGAGGCGACATCCAGCATGTTGCCGGTGCCCAGGCTATACCAGGGGTCTTGGATGCAGTCGTGGCCGAGGCTGACGTTGAGCCCCTGCTGCCAGAGTTCTTTCACCCGAGTAATGCCCCGCCGTTTCGGATAGGTGTCGGCCCGCCCCTGAAGGGTGATGTTAATCAGGGGGTTGGCGATGAAGTTGATCTGCGATCGCCCCAAAAACCCCATCAGCTTATAGGCATAGGCGTTGTTGTAAGAACCCATGGCAGTGGTGTGGCTGGCGGTGACCCGGCCACCCATGCCGGTGCGAATCGCCCAAGCAGCGACCACTTCCACGAACCGGGACTGTTCATCGTCGATTTCGTCGCAGTGGATGTCGATTAGCCGGTCGTAGCGATCGGCCAGCTCGAAAATTTTCTCGATACTGCGGACGCCGTCCTCCCGGGTCAGCTCGTAGTGGGGAATCCCGCCGACCACGTCGGCCCCCAGCTTCATGGCTTCCTCCATCAGGTCGAGGTTTTTGGGGCTGCCGTAGACGCCATCCTGGGGAAAGGCCACCACCTGGAGGGTGATCCAGTCTTGAACTGCCTCCCGCACCTCCAGCAGTCCTTTGAGGGCAGTGAGGCTGGCCTCGCTGACATCGGCGTGGCTGCGTACATACAGCACTCCCTGCTGGGCCTGGAGCTTCAGGGCCGCGATCGCCCGCTGTTTGACATCTTCCAGAGACAGGTCTTGTTTGCGATCGCGCCAGATGTCGATGCCCTCAAACAGAGTGCCACTCTGGTTCCAGCGGGGCTCTCCGGCGGTCAGAACTGAGTCTAGGTGAATGTGAGACTCCACGAAGGGTGGACTGACCAGATTCCCGGCGGCGTCGATCACCTCGTGGCCATCTGCCGCTAGATCAGGGCCAATGGCGGTGATGCGTCCGGTCTCCATCGCGATGGAGACCAGCGGCGCATCACCGGGCTGGTCGATCAGGCGGCAGTTTTGCAGCAATAGCGGGGCCGAACTCATGGCGGGAGATCCAAGGTTGAAAATGCTGCATTCAATTTTAGAGTTCCTGGCTACCCCCGACTGTCTCAGCTGAGCCAATCCGTTGGGCAGCTATCTCGCGGTACGTAGAGGGGATGGCGGGGGGATCCGGTGCGGTTTTGCCCCAAACAGCAAAACTTAGACCGGTAGGCTTTTAGGAGGGCCAGCACGGCGTGATCGCGATCCAGCCATCCCCCGGCGTTACCCCAGGCCAGCAAAATCTGATCGGCCCGTTCTGCCGCTGTTAGCAGCCAGCGATCGTTTTCGCCACCGATAGGATCCTGGGCTTGTTTGAGCTGGCAGGGATGGGGGGTGCGGTAGGCAAACAGGTTGACGACCTCTAGCTGGGTGAAGCCCCAGTTCTGGGAAAGTCCGACGCATCGCCGCAGGGTCGGGTCATTCCGGTGCTGATCTGCCTGACTAGGGTTGAGCATGACGATCGCTAGCCGCTGGCCACTCTTTTCCCACAGCCGTTCTAAGCTGTAGCGGTAAACGCCTGTCGGGTCGAAGTGAGCTCTGCCCGTGGCCGGATGTCGCAACATTTGTTTACATTCTTAATGGAGGCTGGACTGAGCTGGCACAGGTGATATTCAGGCCTGACTGCCAAGTCTCATAGTAATCCTCTAAATTTGCCGTTAGGAGCGCGAGTATCTTGAGAATCTTTTCCACCTTTAGCCCCGCTCTGAGGCTGAACCTGGCGGTGTTGTTCGTGGCCGGGCTGTGCTTTTGGGCGGGACTGGCCGGGCTGTTGCCGACGCTGCCCTTGTTCATCGAAAGCCTGGGGGCCAGCGGCCAGCAGATTGGCATCGTCATGGCCTGTTTTGCGGTGGGTCTGCTGGTGGCACGCCCTACCCTATCGCGGTTGGCGGACGAGCGGGGCCGCAAGTTTGTGATGGTGATTGGCCTGGTGGCGATCGCCCTGGCCCCCTTTGGCTACCTGCTGGTGCAGGCGCTGCCCCACTCCGTCTGGCAGGTTTCTCTAGGAGGGCGATCGCTGGCGATTGATCTGTCTATTTTGGCGGTGATGCTGGTGCGGGTGTTCCACGGGCTGAGCATTGCGGCCTTTGTGGTGGCCTACAGCGCCCTGGTGATCGATGTATCGCCTGCCGCTAACCGGGGGGAACTGATCGGCTACATGAGCCTGGTGAATCCGGTGGGTATGGCTCTCGGTCCGGCCCTGGGGGGATTTCTCTACGAAGGTATGGGATTTCGGGTGGCGTTTTTGAGTATGGGACTGCTGGGGCTGCTCGGGCTGCTATGTGCTTCTCAGGTGCAAGAGTCCTACCAGCCCCAGCCTAAAGCCGCTACGGATGCGGCGGGAAAACAGCTCTTCTGGCAGCTACTGTGGACCCCTCGGGTCCGGACTCCGGCAATTATTTTGCTGTTAGTAGGATTGGCTTTTGGCACTCTGAGCACTTTTGTGCCGCTGTTTGTGCGAGAAGCCGGTATTGGCCTAAACGTGGGGCTGATCTATACCGCTTCGGCGATCGCCAGCTTTGCCTCTCGACTGCTGGTGGGTCGTGCCTCCGATCGCCACGGTCGGGGCCGGTTTATTACCGTCAGCCTGGCCCTCTATGCTCTGGCGATGTTCACCTTCTGGCAGGCTCGCACCAGCGAAGTGTTTTTGCTGGCCGGACTGATTCAGGGGGGAGCCGCCGGCACGTTAATTCCGATGATTGCTGCGCTGATGGGCGATCGCTCCTTGCCCAACGAGCGGGGCCGGGTGTTCGGGCTGGCGATGGTTGGATTTGATGTAGGGATAGCCCTGGCAGGCCCAATCTTTGGCAGCTTCGCCGATGTGGTTAGCTACCGGGGCACTTTTGGGCTTGCGGGAGTAATGAGTTTGCTGGGACTGATTATTTTTGTCACCACGTCGAGTAAGGACATGGCCCATTCTCTACGGTTTGCCCTCAGCCACGGTAGAGACATCTATGCAGTTGATCCTTAGAAACGGGCGAGGAGGGATTCGAACCCCCGACACCGTGGTCCGTAGCCACGTGCTCTAGTCCACTGAGCTACACGCCCTTATCGGCTTCTAAGCATAACATACTAACTCGGGGTGTTTGACGACCGTCCCCAAGGAATATCTGGCGAATATCTGGATGCTTTGACTATGCCTGACCATTCTGCTCTCAGCCACCTTGACACCCAGGGCCAGGCCCAAATGGTGGATGTTTCCGCCAAGCTAGCCACGAGTCGAGAAGCCGTGGCCACTGGCACCGTCACTATGGAGCCTGAGACTCTAACCCAAATTGAGGCGGGCAATAGTCCCAAGGGAGATGTCCTCGGGACCGCCCGCATCGCTGGCATCATGGCGGCCAAGCAAACCGCCAGTCTGATTCCCCTCTGTCATCCCCTGCCCCTAAACAAGGTGGAAGTGCTGATTACCCCCGACGCTGGCCTACCGGGCTACCGGATCCAGGCCACGGTCAAGACTAAGGCTGAAACCGGGGTCGAAATGGAAGCCCTCACCGCCGTCTCAGTGGCCGCCCTCACCCTCTACGACATGGCCAAGGCTTTGGAAAAATCGATGATCATCGGCGGTATTCGCCTGGTGCAGAAAACCGGTGGCAAATCCGGCCCGTGGAGCGCCGCCGAGGAATCTACCAGCGGTCTTTTACAATGAAGACTGACCTAGATGCAAAGAAGACCCTATGCCCCCTCGCTGGCCGCGCAAACCGGATCGTCGCGATCCGGCCTTTCGCAAGCTTGATGATCGAATGAATTTTGCCGTCCATGTGGCGGTGTTTGCGGCGATTAATTCTGGGGGCTGGTTTGCCCATACGCTCAATCCCAACTGGCTGTCCTGGATACCGGTATTTACCCTCACCTGGCTGGTTGGGCTGGCAGGCCACGGCGTCTATATTTTTGCGATCGCCGACTATTCCGAAGACTACATCACCGATCCGACGGACGCTGCTGGAGAATCTTAACCATGGCCTATGGGAACACCTCAGAGGCAATCGAAGCCCTCGCCTACCAGATTGCCGAAAATGTATATCTAGACGTGGCCAAGTGGCATCTTTACTTGGGAGATGCCAAACTGCACATTCCCCTTGCTGAGCGGCTATATCCTTTACTGGATGAAAATCGCCTGAGCGAATCCGCAGTTAACGAAGTGTTGCAAACCATGAGAATTCCTATCGGGGGTGGGCGTCAGCAGCTGGCGATCGCGAGTTTAATTCCCAATTCCTGTCAGGCTGATCTTATGAAACTCCTGGAGGACTACCAGGATCAGCTGTGAGCCATCGCAGGGCTCTAAACCTCAGGTCAGAGCCGGTGGATGATTAATTTTGCTAACAAAAGTTAATATAGAAATGTATCAGCAAGATTAATCACGCCCAGGAGATTTCCATGACCGGATTTATTCGTGGTTTGTTTGGCGGCAAGAAAACCAACCCCGGTGAAGACGCTAATCGTAAGCAAGATAGCAGTGCATTTTACCTCACCCCCGATGACGCCAAAAGCTACGGCAATATTGAGTACATGCGTACTGCGAAAACTGTCAAGCGTACCTTCGCTCGTAAAAAAGGCGTCACTGAAGAAATCGAGAGCATTAAGCAGATCTCTGCGATGGATAGCGCCTCCGGCTCCCAACCAGCTCCCTCTAGCCAGTCATCCGATGTCGTTTCCAACGGCAGGGTAGAAAGCGCTCCTAAGTTTAAGCGGCGTTCTGCCGACTCTAACCTGGACATGTTCCGCAACATGGCCAAGGATATGAAGAAGAAGTAGAGTCTTCAACTCCATCAATCAAGACATTGAGAGTCAGGGCGCGGTTCGCTGCGCCCTTTGCTGTATCTAGCTGTATCTATCGGTGGAATATATTCTAGGGTCAATCCCTATTGCCAAAGATTTGGGTAGCTTTAGTAAAGCATATCGATGGTCAGTCTGCTGCTGAGGATTGAATCGGCCTCAGGCCACAACGTTTAATCAGGCGAGCTTATGAAT
>PYEQ01000706.1 GCA_003017785.1 filamentous cyanobacterium CCP5
TTTTGGAGGGACAGCAGGTGCTGCCCAAGCGCACTGAGGCCAGCGGGTTCACCTACCACTACAACCAGCTGCAAGCCGCCCTCGAAGACATCGTTTGAGTTTAGGTCTATCCCCTGGAGATTAGCTAAAACACGCCATGGATATTGGTGAGCTGCGCCGTGACTATACCCAGCGGGGCCTTGATGCCACTGATCTGGACCCCGACCCCTTTGCCCAGTTTGAGCTGTGGTTTCAGCAGGCCCGCGACGCCGAGCTGCTAGAGCCCAATGCCCTGGTGCTCTCTACCGTGTCGGCGGAAGGCGCACCCTACCAGCGCACGGTGCTGCTCAAGTATTTCGATCGCGATGGCTTTGTCTTCTTCACCAACTACGGCAGTCGCAAAGCTCAGCACATCGAGCACAACCATCAGGTGTCTGTGCTGTTTCCCTGGTACGCCTTGGAGCGCCAGCTCACGGTGTGCGGTACCGCTGCCAAAATCTCCGCTGCTGAATCATTCAAATACTTCACCTCCCGTCCCCGCAGCAGCCAGCTCGGAGCCTGGGTATCCCAGCAAAGCAGCATCGTTTCTTCGCGGCAGCTGCTTGAGGCCCAGTTTGAGCACATGAAGGAAAAGTTCCAAAACAAAGAAATCCCCCTGCCGGATTTTTGGGGCGGCTATCGCATTTCCCCGATCAGTTTTGAACTATGGCAGGGGCGACCTAGTCGACTGCACGATCGCTTCTATTACGCCAAGCAGGCTGATGGATGGGGGATTAAGCGGCTGTCGCCGTGATGGCTTCAGTCTCCCAACCGATACCCCTTCCCATAGACCGTATGAATCAGCGGCGGGGTGCCTTTGGGTTCGATCTTGCGGCGGAGCAGGCGCATCTGGGCGGCGAGAACGTTGCTGCTGGGGGTTTCTTGATCGCCCCAGACGCTCTGGTAGATCTGGGAGTGGCTGAGTACCTGATTAGCATGGCGCATCAGATAGGCCAGGAGCTGGGTTTCTTTTTCCGACAGCTCGATGGCCTGGTCTTGGCGATAGGCGAGCTGGTTGGCGGGGTCGAGTACCAGATCTTGAAACTTGAGCTGGGGGCCAGGGTCTTCTGATTGGCTAGACAGGTAGGGCGATCGCCGCAGCAGGGCCCGTACCCGCGCCAGCAGTTCCCGCAGTTCGAAGGGTTTAACCAGGTAGTCGTCAGCGCCCGAATCCAAGCCCATTACCCGGTCGTCGAGGGTGTCTTTGGCGGTGAGCAACAGAATCGGGGTGGTGGGGGCACAGGTGGTCTCTCCCGTTGATTGGCGCACGGCTCGACAGATGTCGATGCCGCTTTGGCCCGGCAGCATCCAGTCCAGAATCAACAGGTCGTAGGCACCTTGCAGGGCCAAGTCCGCGCCGCGATCGCCGCTGCTGGCCACATCCACCTCGTAACCCTCCCGCCGTAGCAGTCGGCTCAGGGGGGCCGTCAGCTCAATCTCGTCATCCACCAGCAAAATGCCCATAGCCTCTATCCTACGGGACTTTTCTAACCCCTACCCTTGACCCCTCACGTCTTACTCCTGGTAAAACGTCTCCAGGCTGTGGCGATCGCCCACAAACCGCCAGTGCCAGGGTTCGTAGGCAACGCCTTGATCGTTGTCTGCTTCGAAGGTCATTTCGAAGCCGTAGCGGTTGGCATTCTCCTGCAGCCATTCAAAGGCGGCAGTTTCTGCGAATTCGGCGGTGAGATGGGTTTCAGGCTCGTCAGCATCTCCAATGTCGATGGCATAGCCAGAATGGTGTTCGCTGTAGCCCGGAGGCGCGCTTACCTCCGCCCGCTGCACCGCCAGCTGGGAGCGCTCTGCCTTGATGTCAAAGAAGAGATGGGCCTGATCCTCTTGGGTGCGAAATCCAGACAGGGGCACCAGCGTAATCCGCTGGCGACGAGCCGCATCGACCATGGCTTGAAACTTTTCAGCCGCAGGGGTGCGCAGGCGAATGCTGCCATCGGCTGTGAGGGCGGTAAGCTCACTGACAGGGGCTTCGTCGTAGGCTTTGTGGCCTAAGAGGGTCCGCTGGGCTGGGACCAGCTGGTCGCTCACGGTGGCGGTGATCACATCGGAGCTATCGTTAGTAGTCTGGCTGAGGCTGAGGGTGTTAACGATCCCCACCATGGGCTGCGCCGTGCCAATCGGCCCAAGGCTGACCTGACTGATCGCCCAGCCACCGGAAAGCACCGCGATCGCCCCCACCCCGGTCAAAATCCAGGGCAGCGAGGACTTGGCTTCCCCGGTACTGGCCTGGCTATCTCGCCGGGCCTCTGGAATGTCATCTATGGGCGGTAAGGCTCCATCGTTAGCCTGATTCATGGCGGCAGTATTCCCACACGATTGCAAACGCTGCTGATTGCCCCCTGGCATCCGGCTCTATTATTACCTCTCGCGCCTGCAATTTGAGGGGTCGAAGGTTGAGGTTGAACAGTTTTTTTTGGAGATAGTGTTCCCTATCTTTCTATCTATCTCCATTTGGCAAGCTGCCAATCTCCCTATCCCGGCGGAATAGATGCTGAAGACCTGTTGACGTCGCTGGGTTTCCCCTTAACCATGAAGGCAGTTTTACCCTTAGTGCCTTGCCCCCTGCGCTCGCTTTCTTGACTCGCCTCTACCTGCCGCTGACG
>PYEQ01000707.1 GCA_003017785.1 filamentous cyanobacterium CCP5
CCCCTCTTCGACCCGGCTAAAGAGTTCCAAATGCGGAGCCTGATAGCAGATCTCTTCTGCCAGTTCCCGGTAGATGGCGGTGTCGGCATCTTCCCCCGGGTCTAGGTGCCCGCCAAAGAAGGCCCAGCAGCCCGGAAACAAAATGCCGGGAATGTCATCCCGCAGCTGCATGAGGTACTGGTCGTCTCGATAGAGAATGGCGATCGCCACCTCGTGCTTGGCTGTCATAGTTACCGCTGATCACACCAATCGGTAGTGTAGCCTGCTACCTGTGGCTGTGCTGTTGCGAGACACACCTGGATGGATCGCAACTCTAGTTTTATGGCTCTTTTATAGCTCTATCGGCCCGACCCCCGACCGGAGAGAGCAGGGCGATCGTTTCTAAAGCTGCTGATTACAGTAGGGCACCCAATCATAGTCTTGTCCTCGGGGAATAGCGTGTAAAGGCGGCGGATTTATCTCTAACCACCCAGGCTAAATACACATCAAGGGCAATCATTTACGGACATTAGAGGGGGAGCCGGACAGATGATTCTCTGTCCCACGGGCCTGCTGGGGGAAGGGATGTAGCGTTACTGCCAACTACCTCCGTTTTCTCCCCGTTTCGCCCAGCCCTGGGTGCTGGCGTAGCCTGCCCCCTGACCAAACTCCACCCCTAATTCACCTGTCCCTGGAACCGCACAAACCCATAGGAACCGGCTGGGTTGCCTGGGCTAGTGGCATGGGGCAATGTGCCCAAATTCACCACGATCGCCCCGTTGGTGTTGCTGCCGCAACTCGACAGGCGGCTATCGAGGGTAGTCAGGTCGGTGCCAGCGGGAACATACTGTCCGACATCCCCGTCGCTGGCGTTGGAGAGGGCCACCAGAATTGGGTAGGGGCTGGGGCTAGACTGGGTGCCCAAGCCGAGAACCATGCCGCGATCGTCGCTGGAGGTAGTTATCCCTGGTACCGGATTGGGGCCACTAGCTGCCGCCGAACCGTTGTAGGCATCCGGGGCAAAGGTGACATTGGCGGGCACTAGGTCGCAGAACAGAGCATCCTGGGCCGCTACCGTGCCGCTGGAAAGGAAATAGATCGTAAACTCCACCTGGTCACCGGGCTCAATATTGTCGCGGATGCGCCCCCTGAGAAAATTGCTGGGCCAGTTGGCGTGGTTGTCCTCTTGATCCTGGGGACTGCCCACATGATTGGGACTGCCAGGGTTATTGATACCGTTCACTAATTCAGGTAAGGGAGTCCCATTGATGGCGGTAATTCGCTTCACCAGCAGGATTTCTGGATCGGTAATTTGTGTAGTGATAATGACGCTGGAAAATACTGCTTCACTGGGAAAGAACGACCAGGTATCAATGCCTTTGAAGTTCCCGTAGTTCGTGCCAAATTCATGTTCGCCATTAATGCTTCTAATTCCCTGGAGGGCATTGCGCGGGGAGGTGGCACCACTGCCATCTAAGTTGACGACAGTGCCGTTGTCAGTTCTGTAGTTGCTGTCGTTGTAATAGACCGTGTAGCGGTCAATGGGCACACCATTTAGGTCTAAATAATTAGGAAACCCCTGGGGAGGGTTGGTCATCTCAATAATGAATCCGCCGGGATTGCTCTCGGCATCCAACATAGGGAAGTGATATTCTCCATTGCGGATGACAATTCGAGCTCCATAGGGAGCATTGCCCGGACGGGGGGGGACGTTGTTCCCGCTAGCATCTTTGCCGTCCCACGGAACCCGGTTCGTTCCCGAGACTAACGTATCTTCCAGGACTCGATCAGTGGCTACGTCGAAGATCCCATCGGCGTTGGTATCCAAAATAATTCGATAGCTGCTGCCGCCTGTGACTGTAAATTCGAAATATCCACCGGCTCCCACTAAAGTCCGATTGTCATCATTATTAGCCCCTACGAACTTAAAATCAGCAGGGGGTTGGGGTACGGCTGGAGTTCTTGGAATGCCTAAGGCGTCTAGTACCCTCCCATCTGGAGGGTTGAAGAATATCAGATGGGTGTAGCTGTTAGTTGCCGGATCGTTAGAGGCAGTTGGGTTCTGCACCACGACGTTACCCAGAAAGGTCGTCAGAGTATTTTCGGTTGCCTGCGCAGAGTGATAGAGAGTTCGACCACTGGTACGATCCAGATATCCCCTGGAGTTACCAAAAAAGATAAATCCGAAGGGATCAACATTGTTCATATCAGTTCTATAGAGATAGCCGTCCCAGGTTTGGATGTAGAAATCGCTGGCTAAGCTCTGGCTATTTCCCCCCATGTTCATCGCTACATAGCTGGTGAAAACGCGCCCAGTTTGATTAACGCCGCCGGCATTTCTGACCGTAATGTCCCAGGCGGCAACCCCAGAGTTTTGACTGCCATCAGTGGGGAAAGCTGCTGTGGCGCTTCTTTGAGGAGGATTGCCTCCAGTGGAGGGGGCCCGAAATTCAACCTCGTAAATGCCGGTTTGAGTCACATTGACCGTGCAGGGTGTATAGCCACCAGGATTGGGGAGGGGGCCTGCGGTTTCTTTCGCGACCGTATTAATCCAGCCAAACCCTGTGCTGGAACTCACGTTACAGGAGCCCTGTAGTCCTGATGGATTGCGATAGACAATATCTGCTGCACCATTGGCACTGGTGTGGAC
>PYEQ01000057.1 GCA_003017785.1 filamentous cyanobacterium CCP5
CGCCAGAATCGCCGCTGCCGCCTGCTGTCCGGAAAGAGTCGCCCCTTCCATGCTGTCGATGTAGTCCTGCTGGGTGTAGCTGCCGGCCAGGAAGAAGTTGCCGATGGGGGTTTTCTGGTCGGGGCGGAAGGGGTCCATGCCGGGGGCCTCCCGGTACAAGGACTGGGCCAGTTTCACCACGCTGTACCAGGTCATAGTCAGCTCTCGGGAGGAGGGGAAAAGCTCATGCACCTGGGCCAGAACGTGCTGGGCGATGTCTTCATTGCGCTGGGGGATGAAGACATCGCCGGGGGTGAGCACCAGCTGGAGCAGAGAGCCCTGGCCTTCCCGGTAGTAGTCGCTGGGGCTAGTGAGGGCCAAATCCGCAAAGCAGGAGAAGTCGGCATCGGGGGTGTAGAGCAGGTTGTCGAGGCCAGCGGCTTTGGCCAGCTGTTTGCGGGCTTCGGGGTCTTGCAGCTCCGTCACCCAGCCGTCGAAGCGCAGCTGCACCGTGGCCACGGGGACGGCATCGAGCTTGTAGATGTTGTCGAATTCGGGCCACTGCCGCCAGTCTGCTGGCAGCAGCCGCTTAATACCGGGGACGTCGCAGGCGCAGAGGTAGGCGTCGGCAGTGATGGTTTCTTCGCCCTCACCGCTGGCCACCACCAGCCCGGTGACGTGAGTATCATCCCCTTCCCCGGCGAATAGAATTTCTCGCACGCCCCGGCGGGTGTGGATCTGGGTGCCTCGCTCTTTCAGGTATTTAACGATGGGTCCGTGCAGGTAGGTGTCGGGGGAGCCTTCCAGCATTCTCAGCACCGAGGCTTCGCTGCGGGCGGCAAATAGCTGAAAGATGGTCAACATGCAGCGGGCAGACATGTTTTCGGTGTCGATGAAGCCGAGGGCGTAGGCGATCGGGTTCCACATCCGCTTGAGGCTGCCTTCGGAGCCCCCCTGCTTGCGGAACCAGTCAGCAAAACTAACCCGATCCAGGCTGCGAATGGTTTTCATCGCCCCTTCGAAGTTAACCAGGCCCCAGGGAATGGGGCTGGTGGCTAGGGCGATCGCGTTTTGCACTTTATCTTGCACCGAGAGCTGGGAAGTGGTGAAAAACGCCTTCATGCCGTTGAAGGGGGCTCCGGTGAGAAACCGGAAGTCCAGGGCTCCGGTTTTGCCCCCCTTATTGACGAAGGTGTGGGTGTGTTCTTTCAGACGCAGGCTGTCGAAGGCTCCCACTTTCTTCATCAGGTCGAACAGGTGGTAGTAGCAGCCAAAGAAGACGTGCAGCCCCATTTCCAGGTGGTTGCCGTCTTTATCTACCCAGCTGCCCACCTTGCCCCCGACAAAGGGACGGGCCTCAAAAATTTCGACTTCGTGACCGGCATCGACGAGTTCCACCGCCGCTGCCATCCCCGCTAGCCCTGCCCCGACAATCGCCACTCGCATGGTGTACCTGTTCATTAAAAACACTTTACGTATTTTAATGGTTGGCGCAGCCAAGCAGGCGATCCAAGGGCAATTTGGGCAAGCACCCTAGCCCGTGAAGGCGATCGCCCGTGACCGGAGGCTGACTTCGACTGATTTGCCTAAAAGCTAAATTCTATGCCCCTAGCCTATCCATCCGGATGAGCCTGAATCGAGGCCTTGGCTAATTCTTGCCGCTGCAGCTTTTCCGAAATAGCGGCCTCTACCCAGGCGGTTAGCGCTTTGTTGTCGGCTTTCGACTGCCAGCCCACCGCGCTGCGCAGGCGGCGGTCTAAGCTTTGGGGCAGCCGCAGGGCGATCGCATCTCCCCGTCTTTCGGCATAGCAGCTGACAAATCGCCCGGTGGCCGCGCGGGGCTGCTCAAAACGACCGGCCTCTAGCCGTGATTCAACGCAGGGTTGCTCGCCTCTCACCATAGGTTTAATTAGTACGCCAGATCTATGATTTCATCACGCCATAGTGTACCGACTCCGATCAAAAATTTCACCCTTTTGATTTACCCGAACTGGCCGCGTTACAGGGCAGGTCATCCCTGTAACGCGGCATACTAGAAATAGTTAAGGAAATCTAATTCCATGGCCACGCGCTCCAATCTGCTCTATTCGGCGGCGGCGATTCGGCGCATGCTGGGGCTGAAAGCCTCCGTGCCGGTTCACCTGCGGGAGTTCTTTAAGGTGGTTTGGGTCTGGGTAAAAGGACAGCGACCCACATTCATCTCCAAGGCAGATTTAAAGGCCCACTTTGTTGAACATCGCCAGGACGAGGCGCGATCGCTCCAGGTCACCGACTGGCTGCGCACCCCTCCCCGCTACACCGTCACCAACCCGGCCAGTGGCGCCCAGTACATCGTCGCAGAACGGGGCGATCGCCTGGACTGCACCTGCGAAGACTACCACTGGCAGCAGCAGTTTTTCGGGCGCGGCTGCTGCAAACATGGCTATGCGGTGTTGCAATACCTTGGCTACGACTCCCTCGGTCAGTACGCCGCGGCCCACCGTGCAGATGCACCGTCCCCCCAGCAGCCCCATAGGCCTGAGCAGCTTGACCTATCTGGGGTTGCCTAGGCTAGCTATTCGTCAAAAATCGCTACACTGAGCTGTCGGTAGCCATTCGAGGCGAATTCATGGCGCAAACTTCCTCCAGTCTCAGCAAACTGCGCACCCTGTGGCTGGCCAAAGGCATTAGTGGTCTACTGTGCACGGGGTTTGGGCTGAGCCTGTTTGGCGAAGCCGTGATTCGTAAAGCCAGCGGCGAGTCCTGGTTTTGGCTGGGGACTCTCTGCCTGATTGTGTTTAATTTTGGTCTGTGTCTGCTGTTCGACAGCCACAACCATCAGCTGCAGCTTGAGCGCCAGCATCGCTCCCACGATCTGCCTTAACCACGCAAGCCCAAGGCTAACAGCCTAGATTGTCAGCTTTAGGGTGCGCATCATCCAATCCAGCACCTGTTTATTGCGGCGGTACTGCTGGCCTTCCATGTCGTAGGTGGACCCCACTAAAATTCCCCGCTCTAAATCGACGATATAGCGATAGGTGCGAATGCCACCGGGTAAGATGCCCCGCCCTGTAGTTTCGGCTTCGGTGATGGTGGCCGGCCGCCCTTGGATAGTCATATTGCGTCTTGAGATCACCGTCTGGGTAATGTCTTCGCTGTCGGTGAGGCGATTATAAGGCAGGCTGTCCTGACGCAGGCTGATAGCCTCATCAAAGGTTGAAGACTGTTCGGGTATGGTCAAACTATCAGGGTCAAAATAGCGACACGGAGGGGTCACGTCCCCTGAATTCGTCATCCAGCCGGTGGGGTAGCGGACGCTGTAGCCGGCTTCCGAATTCGTGCAGATTGGCCCCAGCCGAAATCCAATCTCGCTGTCGGCCAAGCCGCCCCCATTCACCACGTAGCTGTCAGAAACGCCGGGTTCTGTCAATTTTACCTGGCAGATGGCGGCGGCAATCTGGGCCCGGGTGGCTGGATGCATTGGATTCATCAAAGCGGCCATATCCATCTGATCTGGAGCGATGACCACTCCCTTGGCAACCCCAGCCGCGATCGCCGCCACTCCATAGGTGGGAATCGCCGGGGCATCGATGAAAGTGTTCTGCAGAACCATTGCCGAATTACTCGGCGGTGCAAAGTTAAGCCCGCTGGCCATGGCCACAAAAGCCTCAGTGCGATTGATTAACGCGTCTGGGCGAAATTCTCGGTTAGGGTAGCCGCTGAGAAAGCCCTTCTGGTAGGCCGTTTGAATAGCATCATTAGCCCAATAATCAGAGGCCACATCTTGAAAGTTCGCTCTCCCACGCACGGCCTCGATGGTGGGGAAAGCCTGGTTTATCAGCGCCCCATACTCGGCCCGAGTCACCCCCTGATTGGGCCGGAAACTGCCGTCCGGATAGCCGCTGACAATGTTCGCTGCCGCAAGCTGCTGAATACAGGGCTGAGCCCAGTGGCCATCTAAATCTGAATAGGTTTGGGCGCTGCCAGGGGCGGTGGCGATCGCGAAGGCCGTACTGCCCAAAATGCCCAGCATGATCCAGGCCAGCTGGCGTTTCAAACGGGCTGCGATGGAAGGAATCGTCTGCATAGGGCAATGGGATGGCCGACAGCCCCGTTCTAACAACCGCAGCTGGAAAACCTTGTCCAGCAAACGATAGGCAATCGCCTATCCGGAGGAAGGAGATTCACTGGGAGTTCACCCCATAGCAAGGGAACAACTGGCCTGGACATTTGCGCGCCGGGCAGCGCCCTAGTCATCGCCTTTTGGGCAATAGCTATGTCCTAACCTGCCTGACCAACGCAATATGCTTTCGCTGATGCCAGCGCAGCCACCACCAGCCAAGGACAGCACTAACCCCGTAGTAAGGAAAATCCTGCCAGGAAAAGGTGTTGCCCAGCCCTAGTCGTCCAAGCAGAGTCGCCCGAATCCCCTGAAGCCATGCAGGCTGATAGAGCTGGGCAAACTCCAGCCCGCAGGTCACCAGAAAAATGGCGATCGCGATCGCCATTGGCTGAGCCCTTGGTAGCAGCCAGCCGACCAGCAAAATCCAGAAAATTTCGTAGGGAATCCCCCCAAAAGCATCATTAACCCAGGCCCGACCCGGCCCTGGATAGAACTTAGCCGCCAGTCCCAAAACCGTAATTAAGACGATGTCGTAGAGGCGGTAATAACGAAACCGGGGCATCATTTCCAGGCAGCAGTCCACGGGCCGGGTGCCAATGGTATGGCCCAGCTAACTCACTATATAGTTGAGGCAGCCACTCAGTCCCCGAAGGCACCCCCATGGCTGATGTCTTCATCTCCTACTCCCGTAAGGACAAAGCATTTGTGCAGGCCTTACACAAAGCCCTTACCCACAGCCAATACGACGTCTGGGTTGACTGGGAAGATATTCCCATAACGGCTGACTGGTGGGCAGAAATCCAGCAGGGAATTGACGGAGCAGATGCGTTTATTTTTGTGATCAGCCCAGCCTCAATTGAGTCCAAAGTTTGCGCCCAGGAAATTGACTACGCAGTCACCAGCCACAAGCGCCTAATTCCGATTCTGAGGGCAGAAGGCTTTGACCCAAACCAAATGCGCACCGCTGTCCGCCGACACAACTGGCTGTTTTTTCGGCCGGAGGATGGGTTCGATCAGGCCTTCCAGAGGCTGGTAGAGGCTCTGCAAACCGACTTGGACCAGGTCCGGCAGCACACCCGTCTGCTGGTTCGAGCCAAGGAGTGGCAGCAAAAAGACAGGCATTCGGATTTGCTGCTGCGGGGACAAGATCTAGAGGAGTCTGAGCGCTGGCTGGTCACGGCGGCAGAGGCCATGACCACCCCGACCACCCTGCAGCAGGATTTTGTGTTCTGCAGTCGCCAGGCAGAGCGCCAGCGGCAGCGACAGGAGCGGCAGCGACTACAGGGATTTGGGGCCGTAGTCGCCGGTCTGGCCCTGGTGGCTACGACCATGGCCATCTGGGCCTGGCAGCAACGTCAGGCAGCGATCGCCCAGCGGCAGATTGCCTACGAGCAGCGAGACTTAGCCCAGGCTCAAAGCAAAATCACCTTTGCCCATCAGCTGGCAGCCGAAACGGCTCAGGCTGGGACTGGTCGACTGAGTCAGCGTCAAGACACCATCACGGCCCAGGAAAGCCAGATTGCCTTTGATCTGGCTACCCTCCCGGTTGAACTGGCTGACCTGTTGCGGCCCGATCGACCTCGCATGATCAGCTTTAGCCCCAGCAAAAACTATTTGGCCACTATCACCCAGGATTACGGACTGAAGGTCTGGCAGGTGGAGCAGCCACAACCGGTACTGATCTGGCAAGATGCCGCCCGGGTGGTCGAGATGGGATTTAGTCCAGACAGCACCCTGCTCACCGTGGCCACTGAAAACGGAAAGTTGCACATTTGGCGAACGGGTCAGGGGCAGTTCGTCCCAGTGACGAGTCTCTTGGTCCACGACGCGCCCCTCACCGATACGGCCTTTAGCCCTGATGGTCGCTACATCGCCACTGGCAGTGCAGACTTGACGATACGGGTCTGGGACCTAGCCAGCATCTTGAATGTAGAAAATCGTCAGGTGACCTGGATGCAAGCCGGAGGGCCCATATCTGCGGTCAATTTCAGCCCCGATGGCACCTACCTGGTTTCTGCCAGCCAAGATAACGCGGTGCGGGTGTGGACGATGGCCGGTAAAAACGTCCTTTGCATCATTCATAATCAGCCCCTAAGCCTGACTCGATTTAGCGCCGACGGGGGAGAACTGGGCAGCGTTAGCGGCGATACCCTGGTGCGCATCTGGCCCTGGCCGAGGTTGATCGAAGCCCCACAAAGTTTTCCCGAAGTGCGCCCTCGCTGCTAGCACACCTGGGAGAAAGCGCTATTTCTCATCAGCTCAATCATCTCTATCGGTATGCTCTGTCGGTTTCGTTCTTAAGAAAGATATCTCCTGGCCAAAACAGGAACTAGCGTGAAGGCAGTTAAATTTATTTTCAGGAGAACCTAATATGCCAAAAGAAAATTTTGGCCGTCAGGGCATGTCCGCCAAGCCCAACACCAATGCCGAGGGCTCCTTAGATGTGGCGGCAGACCCCGTTGATCCGAATGCTGTAGCTCCGACCAACCACGCCGCCAGCCGGGCAGAAGATGCGCCTGACAACCCCAAGGCTACGGAAAGACCAGATGACTCGGAAGCGTCATAGTTCTGCGCTTCAACGTCGTAATCCTAGCGCCGAATTCTAGCATCGACTGAACCATCTCACTAAGCCGCTAAGGGCCATCCTGGAACCACCTGGGGTGGCCCTTAGTGGCATTTCTGCGTCAATCGGGTACGAATTGCTCGTTGCTGCCGCCAAGGATGACCTCAAGGCGATCGCCGTGTTTTCTGACCCAGCCAGGGTCGGAGGATTTGTCTGGAGCTGATGGAAAGTTACTGGGGCCAATCCGTCGGCCAATCTATTCATGGACCCATTGACGGAAAATCAGCTCCACAATTAATCGGCAAACCCCAAGCGGTGTACTGGAAGGCTGGTCGGATAGGGCCTCTTCCGGCATGATGTGATGACGAGTTAGCAGCAAAGGAGCTATGTTCAAACGCTCAGAGTCAGATGCGGCAGTGATGCCAGAGGGAACTCCCAATGGACTCGGCACCTTTGGTGGCGTGTTCACTCCCTCGATTTTGACCATTCTCGGGGTGATCATGTACCTGCGGTTTGGCTGGGTGGTCGGCCACGTGGGACTCTGGGCAACCCTGGCGATTGTCACCATTTCCACTAGCATTACCTTCCTGACCGGCCTGTCGATTAGCGCGATCGCCACCGATCAGGTGGTTAAAGCCGGGGGAGCCTACTACATGATCAGCCGCTCCTTGGGCATTGAAACCGGCGGGGCCGTGGGCATACCCCTGTACTTTGCCCAGGCATTTTCAGTCGCCCTTTACACCATTGGCTTTGCCGAAAGCGTGGTGCAAATATTTCCCCAGGTCAACCTCACCCTGATAGCGCTGATTACCACCATTGCCGTCACCGCCCTCGCCCTTCAATCCGCTGACATTGCCATCAAAGCTCAGTATGTGATCATGGCGGCGATCGTGCTATCGCTGCTCTCCTTGGCCTTCGGTCACAGCGTCGAGCCCACCACCATGACCCCAGTGCAGGAACCGGGTACCGTAGGCTTTTGGGCGGTGCTGGCGGTATTTTTCCCGGCGGTAACTGGCATCATGTCGGGGGTCAACATGTCTGGCGACCTGAAAGACCCCAGTCGATCTATCCCCATTGGCACCCTGGCGGCGATCGGCGTTGGCTACCTGGTGTATATGGCGATTCCGTTCATGCTGGTGTTTCGGGCCGATGAGCTGTCCCTGATTACCGAACCGCTGATCATGCGACGTATGGCCGTCTGGGGAGATGCGATTGTGCTGGGGGTCTGGGGAGCGACCCTTTCCAGCGCCATCGGCAGCATTTTAGGCGCCCCGAGAGTACTCCAGGCATTGGCTCGAGATGGCATTCTGCCCCAGCGTCTGAAGTGGCTAGGCCGAGGCCGAGGCGATCAGGACGAACCTTTCCTGGGGACGCTGTTCACCTTAGGAATTGTGCTGGCAGCGGTCGCCGTCGGCGACCTGAACCTGATTGCCCCGGTCCTGACTATGTTCTTCTTAACCACCTACATGGTGCTGAACGTAGCCGCCGGTCTGGAAGGATTTCTCCAGAGTCCTTCGTTTCGTCCCACCTTTCAGGTGCCCTGGTTCCTGTCGCTGCTAGGGGCGGTGGGCTGTATCGCGGTGATGTTTTTGATTAACGCGATCGCCACCATCGCCGCGGCGGCGATCGTCCTCGGTATCTACCTGTGGCTAGAACGGCGAGAAATCCAGGGCACCTGGGGGGATCTGCGCCAAGGGCTCTGGCTCACCCTGATGCGCACCGCCCTGTTTCGAATTGAGGGGGGCCTCGATGCCAAAAACTGGCGGCCCCATGTGATGGTGTTCTCAGGGGCTCCGACCAAGCGCTGGCATCTGGTGCGACTAGCTGCAGAACTAACCCACCATCGGGGGCTGATTACCGTAGCCAGCGTCCTCCCCCCCGGTTCAAGAGTCGGGGCCCAGCAGGAAGCCCTAGAAGCCACTATCCAAGACTACCTGGAGCGCCAAGGGATTCAGGCCTTCGTGCGGCTGGTAACAGCTCCGGAGCCGTTTGAGGGTATGAAACAGCTCATCGAAGCCTATGGCATCGGTCCTCTGGTCCCCAACACGATTCTGATCGGTGATACAGAAAATCTAGAGGGGGAGGGGTGTGAGCGCTTCTGTCGCATGGTGGCCCAGTGCCACACGGCCAAGCGCAACGTCGTGATTTTCCGCAGCCACCCCGGCGAGTACGAAGCTATCCGCAACCGCCCACCCCAGAACCGCCGCATCGACGTCTGGTGGGGGGGCCTCCAGGCTAACGGTGGACTAATGCTGATTTTGGCTTACCTGATGCGCACCAGCTGGGAATGGCGGGGAGCTGAAGTTCGATTAAATCTAGTCGTCCCCAACGCGGCTGCCCAGCAGGCCGCCAAGCAAAATCTAGCCCAGGTAGTCAAAAGCCTTCGCATTGGGGCCACGCCCCGGGTGATTTTGGCAGAAAACCGTTCATTCGACCAGATTTTGCGGACTACCTCAGCCAAAGCCGACATAGTGTTTCTAGGACTGGCCATCCCCACCGACCAGTTTACGGACTACTACCGCGATCTCCAGCGACGGACAACCCAGCTTCCCCCGACCATCTTTGTGTTGGCTTCCGAGGAGTTGGAGTTTTCCGAAGTTCTCCAAAAAGAATAGAAAAGCCTGGTGCAGCTGCAGCTGCACCAGGCCAGTAAGTCGATTGTGATCTGACTAGACGGAGGATTTTGACCGCCGCCGAAGGACTATTCCCGCCGCTGCTGTCGATACTAATGCCGCTGCCCCGGCCGGTTCTGGCACCTCCGTCGGATTCGGACCGGCGCTCAAAATGCCCGACAGCTTGCTGCTGCCCTCCCGACTGCCCTCGGGGCCCACGCTGGTAGCTCGTACCCCCCAGGCCATGCCTTCAAAGTCTGCCAGGGTCAGCGGGGCACCGTCCCGACGGGTAAAGGTCCAGTTCACGGACTGCACGTCGTCTTTGCCAATACCGCTGGTACCAATCAGCAGGGCACCGTCGCAGCCAGTGCGATCGCCAGCCAAACAAGGGTTCAAATCAGGCTCCCCTTGAAAAGCAACCTTGTTATTCTTACTACCAATCTCAATGAGATCTCCTGCCTTGACCTTGAAGTCCACAATATGAGGACTGGCGTTGATCACATTCAACTGAGGCAGAATGGCAGGATTCGCCACATTGAAAAAGATGCCTCGCAAGTCGACCAGAGCCACATCAGGATTGGCAGCAACGCTGACGTTGATATTTCCATCGGATAGCTCATCTAAGGAGATGGACACTTCAGCCTGACTGCCAGTAAACGGAGTCAGTGAAAAGGTAGCAGCCTGGGCAGATGCAAAAACAGAACTCCCCAGCACCGCACCTGCGGCAGCTACGGCAGCAGGCAGCAAATCTCTAAATTTAATATGGCCTAACACGGCAGAACCTCAGCAGGACGTATTCGATATAGAAATCGCCATTAGGCGTATCTATTGACACCAAGCTAGTGCCTGCCGTAAAGACTCGAACTCCGAGAAAGCCTTAGTATTCCTGAGATTCATCCATGAAGATTTCCATAAGCCCTACGTATTTCCATCTAGAGCTATGGCCCTGGATGCCCTGAGCAACCCCACAGGCGTTTCAGCCTGTTTCGCTGACCCGCCGCAGACGCAGCACGTCCGTCATCTTGCGGATCTGGTGAAACGTCTGCTCGAGGTGGTCGTGGTCCCGCACGTCTAGACCCAAATCGATTTCGGCAGTTTGCCCAGGAAAGGTTTTGACCTGAGCTTTATGGACGTTGATTTGCAGATCTGAGAGGTGGGACAAAATATCTTTGAGAACGCCAACCCGATCAATCACCTCAATCTTCACCAGTACCGGATAGGTCTGACGATGGCTGTTGATCTCTGAAGGATTCCAGCTGACCGGAATTATCCGCTCCCCTGGAACAGACTCAACGTTTGTACAGCCCTGGCGATGAATGGCAATGCCCTTTCCGGCCCTGGACACCACGCCGATAATTGGTTCTCCAGGCAGAGGATTGCAACAGCCCGCGATATGGTGCAGCAGCCCCTCAACCCCTAAAATTGGGGCCTCCGGATGGACGGGCTTGTGCCTCACCGGGGCAGTCACGGCTTCCGCCAGCAGGCTCTGAATCTCTTCTGCACTGCCAGGGGAGGTTTCTGCGATCGGCTGGGAGGCCTTAACCGCCTCCCGCAAGCGGTTGACTACCATGTTCAGGGTAATCTCGCCGTAGCCGAGGGCAGCTAGCAAATCTTCGACATTCGGATAGTTGCAGCGTTCGGCCGCCGCTTGGGCCGGAGGAGACTTTAGTAGGGCCTCAAACCCATTTTTGCCCAACTCCTTTTCAAGCATGTCTCGGCCCCGGGCAACGGTTTCGCTGCGGAGAGAGCGCTTATACCACTGGCGAATGCGGTTGCGGGCGCTGGGGGTGACCACAAAGTTCAGCCAGTCCAGGGTGGGGTGACTGTTCTTTTGAGTCAAAATTTCGACGATGTCGCCGTTTTCTAGCTGGGTATCCAGGGTGACAATGCGGCCGTTGACCTTAGCTCCAGCGCAGTGATTGCCCACCTCGGTGTGGATGCGATAGGCAAAGTCTACCGGCGTTGCCCCCCGACTCAGGGGAATCACGTCGCCATCGGGGGTAAAAACATAGACGTCTTCATCGAACAGATTCCCCTTGACGTTCTCAAGAAACTCCTGGGCGTCTTTGAGATCGTTTTGCCACTCCAGCAGCTGCCGCAGCCAGGTGAATTTTTCATCGTCGGTGGTGATGCGGGCGTTGTTAGAATTGCCGTTTTCTTTATATTTCCAGTGGGCGGCGATCCCGTATTCGGCGATGTGATGCATCTCCAGGGTGCGAATTTGCACCTCGATGGGCTTACCCTTCGTGCCGATGACCACCGTATGGAGGGATTGATAGCGGTTGGGCTTGGGCAGGCCAATGTAGTCTTTGAACCGGCCAGGAATGGGACGAAAGGCGTCGTGGACCACCGCCAGAGCGCGGTAGCATTCCTCATTACTGCCGACGATTAAGCGAATGGCAGCCACATCGTAAATTTCATGGAAGTCTTTCTGCTGGCGCTGCATCTTGCGATAGATGCTGTAGAGGTGTTTGGGGCGGCTGCTCACTTCCGGAACATTGATCCCCGCCTGGCCCATGCGCTCCCTCAGGGTAGTGGCAACCTGGGTGAGGCGGGCCTCGCGATCGGTACGCTTTTCTGAAACATGCTCCTGCATTTCCCGATAGGAGGCGGGCTCCAGATACTTGAAAGACAGATCCTCGAGTTCCCACTTGAAGCGCCCGATCCCCAACCGGTTAGCCAGGGGCGCAAAGATTTCCATGGTTTCGCGGGCAATACGCTGCTGCTTAGCGCTGCTCAAATGCTCAAGGGTGCGCATATTGTGCAGACGATCGGCAAGCTTCACCACGATGACCCGTACGTCTTTGGCCATGGCCAGAAACATCCGGCGAAAATTTTCAGCTTGCTGCTCAGTCTTGCTCTCGAAGTTGAATTTTGAAAGCTTGGTTACCCCTTCCACCAGACGACGCACTTCCTCACCGAAGCGCTCTTCAATTTCTTCCGGGGTGATTTCGGTGTCCTCGACAATGTCATGGAGGAATCCAGCGGCAATCATGGCACTGTCGCCGCCTAAATCCCGCAGCAGACCGGCTACGGCAATGGGATGACAAATGTAGGGCTCACCAGAGGCCCGATACTGGCCTTCGTGGAGGGCATAGGCAAACTCAAACGCTTTGCACACCAGCAGGCTGTTGGATTTGTCTTCGGACTCGCCGCCGTTGCTGTGACCGTCTTGGTGGGTAATTAGGCAGGTTTTCAGCCAGGCGGGCAGCTCGAACTCTTGGGGGAGGATAGCTGTGGTTTTCATCAATGGGGCCGAGTCTTGCGACGGTGTGACAGCGTGCATAGGGCAATCCAAAGGGAATCTTCAGGAATCAAGATGTATAGGTGGTTACAATACCGCCAACGCTAGGCGTTAGCTAACAAGTTCTCGTAAGTTTTGATTAGAATGCTTAACGGCTACTTGCTAAGTCGCTGACAGGATCAGCAACCAGTGAGGGATCAAGTGGATCACACTTCCGGCTTGACTCCGGTACGGCGACCGAGAGATGCCATAAAGCCTTGACTTCTTAGTATTTCATCATAATCAATATCCTCCTGCCCTGTTCTGCCTTGGGCGGCTATTACCGGGTTGAGTCGGTTCGAATGGGGGTAAGGGTGCTGATCGCAATTCCCCCAGATAGGCTGAGAGAGTCTACCCTTCAAAACCCAGAAAGCCAGGCACAGGTGATCCATGGACCACAATTTAGAACAGATGGTTTCAGAGTTCGCCTTAGACGTTGAGGCTCTGCAATCAGCGACGACCCAGGGCAACTTAGACCCGGATGGGATTCAGCGGATGTTTTTGGCTCTTCAGCAGCGGTTTCAAACCCAGCTGCTAGCGACCATAGCCAGCGACGGCGATCGCCAGGCGGCGGTGCAGCCAATTTTGACGGAAATGAATCGGACTTTGCGGTTGCTGGGCATGGATGTGGCGTTTTTGCAGACCGCTCGGCAGTCTATGAAGGTGCAGCAGCGCCAGCGGCAGATGGGCGATCGCCTGTTCCAGCTGCAAACCTTCTGTCAGGGACTTCAGGGGCACCTGGGAAATCCTGGGGCTTGACCTCTGAGGGGTGATCGAGTGGTTTAATACTAGTCAGGTTGGAGCAGTCAAATTGGTAATGGAGTTGGCGGGTGTATCACTGTCCCAAAG
>PYEQ01000002.1 GCA_003017785.1 filamentous cyanobacterium CCP5
GGGTTTCGGCCTTCTTAGTCGCGTATTCTTCTGTTCTAGTGGGGGTGCCCTGAACACTGATGACATCTGTCCGGCTGGAGCCGAGACTCCAGCTATCTGGCTGCGGCTGAACTGACAGGGCAACCTGATTGCTGGCCAGGGTTTTCAGATTATTGTCAAAGTTGCTGTAGGTTTTGACGTAGCCGTTTTGCAGCTCAACGGTGCTATTGCCGAAATACAGAACCTCCCGACAGGTTCCCTGATAGCGGCTGACCTGGGAGGGAACTCCCTGGACCGCAATCACCCGATCGCGATCGGAGCCGAGGGTCCAGTAGACCTGCTGGTTGGGGTTGGCGACCGCCCTGACGGCCACGTTGCCCTCAGCATATTGCAGGTTCCGCTGGTATTCTTGGATTTTTTCTTGGGCCAGGGCATAGTTAGGGTGCGGCTTGGGAACGGCCTCCATGAAGGCGATCGCCTTTTGCCACTGCAAAGCGACGTTTACCCAGTCCTCACTGGATTCGGCGGTTTGGGTGAGTTCCGCCGCGTCCATGGCAGGGGAGGTGGCCTGGGCAAACGGATCTGCCTCAGTCTGGTTTTGTCCCGTGAAGACCTCGTCCCAGAACTGCATGCCTGTATACCCGGCTATGGCAATGCCCAACCCGAGGGAAATGCCCAGTAGGGACCAGGTGATGCGATCGCGGCGTTTCTGCCCCTGTTTTGTTAGTTCAAAGGTATACAACGGGTGCGATTCTTGACCCTCAAGTTCGGGATGGTGACGCTTAGACATGGCAGTAAATAATCGGTGAACCCTGGTGGTTGATAGAGCCGTTGCCCCTACTTGGCCGCGGTTTGCTCACGCCGCTAGACTACTCCATGGGAGTCTAATTCTGGCTGGTTTCTAGATATTTTTACGGAAGCTTGTTATCCGCTGGATCTATGCCCAACCGCCATGCTGGCTTAGATTAAACAAGGGATCATTTGCTGAGTAACTACCGCCGTGAAATTTGCTTTTATTATTGACCCGATTGACCGCCTAGACCCCAGTCACGACACCAGTGTGGCCCTGATGGAGTCAGCCCAAATGCTGGGCCACGAAGTCTGGATCACTGAAATTGGCTACCTCAGCGTGATTCAAAGCCAGGCCGTAGCTCGACTATGGCCAGTTACCTTGACTCCGGTAGAGCTGACATCGGGCCGCTGGGTGGCCCCGCCGGTCTGGTATCAGCTTGCTCAGCCTGCTGAACGCCCGCTACAGGACTTTGATGCTGTATTTATGCGCACCGATCCGCCAGTGACGGTGCCCTACCTCTATGCCACCTACGTGCTGGACTACATCGATCCGGCCAAAACCCGGGTGGTGAATTCGCCGCGGGGACTGCGGGCCGCCAATGAGAAAATGTACGCCCTGCAATTTACCGAAGCCATCCCGGAAACCATCGTCAGCCAGGACAAGCTGGTGATTCAAAAAGTCGTTGAGGCCTGGGGGGCAGCCGTACTCAAGCCCCTGGGCGGCAAAGGGGGCGAGGGGATTCTGTTTTTAGAAGCGGGCGATCGCAACTTCAATTCCATGGTTGAAATCAGCACCGGGCGGGGGCGAGAACCGGTGATGATTCAGACTTTCTTACCTGCCGCTAAGGAAGGGGATAAGCGGATTATTCTGCTAGATGGCAATCCCATCGGCGCGGTGAATCGGATCCCAACCGGCAGTGAATTTCGTGGCAATATGGCCGTGGGCGGTCGGGTAGCCGCCGCCGGGATCACCGATCGAGAGCGGGAAATCTGTAGCCAGCTTGCCCCCACCCTGAAGCGGGATGGTCTAGTGTTTGTGGGTATTGACGTGATTGGCGGCTACCTCACTGAGGTAAATGTCACCAGCCCCACCGGCATTCGGGAAATTGATCGCCTAGATGGGGCGCGCCTGGGCCATCAGGTGATTGAGTGGATAGCCAGTAATGGTTAATTCTAATTGGCTCCATGGCCTTGGCTAGACTCTTAGGCCCAGCCATGGCTGGGCCTAGTCCCCTGGGCAAATTTCAAAAAATCCATTACACCAAGGGCAGCTACTACCCTGAGCTGCTGTGAATCGAGGAATCGAGAGCCGCCAGGGGCCATTGTCAGATGCTTTCTTAGGTAGACCATTACGAGAAAAGGATTCAGTCGCGATGGAATCAAACGAATTAAAAACCCTGCACGCCTATCTATCTAGGCTGGGGCGACGGCAGTTTATTCGCTATGGTTCTTTAGCGTTGGGGGCCGGTGCGATCGCTGCCTGTGCCGGAGGCCAAAATCCCTCTGAACCGGCCGATTCTACCGATGCCCCTGACACGTCGGCAGCCGATCCGGGCGACCTCACCCCGATTACCTTTGGTACCAACTGGTACGCCCAGGCCGAGCATGGCGGCTTCTACCAGGCCGTTGCCGCCGGTATCTATGAAGAATACGGCCTCGATGTCACCATCAAAATGGGCGGCCCCCAGGTAAACGGTACCCAGCTGCTGATGGGGGGCGCGGTGGACTTTTTCATGGGCTATACCGCCGACGCCATCAAGGCCGTGGTTGAGGGCATTCCCAAGGTCACCGTAGCCGCCATCTTCCAGAAAGATCCCCAGGTGCTGATCGCTCACCCGGACACCGGCGTCAAAGAACTAGCCGATCTGAAGGGGCGTCCGGTGTATATTTCCTCGGCCGCCAACGTCACTTACTGGCCCTTTTTGGAGGCCCAATACGACTTCACTGAAGACATGAAGCGGCCCTATAACTTCAACCCGGGGCCGTTTTTGAATGATTCCCAGGCGGCTCAACAGGGCTACCTCAGCTCTGAGCCCCTGGCCATCCGCAAAGAGGGGGGATTTGATCCGGTGGTGCTGCTGTTAGCCAACTTCGGCTATGACCCCTATGCCTGCACCATTGAAACCCGCCAAGATGTCATCGACGGCGATCCCGACCTGGTGCAGCGATTTGTCGATGCCTCGATCAAGGGCTGGTACAGCTACTTTCAGAACCCGGAACCGGCAAACGAGTTAATCAAGCAAGATAATCCAGAGATGACCGACGAGCAAATCGCCTACGGCATCGAAAAAATGCAGGAATACGGCATCGTTGACTCCGGCGACACCACAGAGTTGGGCATCGGCGCCATGACCGATGACCGCTGGAAATCCTTCTTCGAGACCATGAGCGAGGCCGGTATCTTTCCGGTCGATACCGACTATACCCAGGCCTATACCCTGGAGTTTGTCAACAAAGGGCGTGAATACTACCAGGGATGAGGAGTCAGGAGCCCGGAGTCAAGAGTTAGGAGTCAGGTTGAATAAGAGATGGTGAAGTGACAAGTTTTGAATGGTGAATGATCGTCAGAGTCAGCCCAACTCAAGCTTAAGACTAATAACTCTAAACCTCCCTACCTCCCAGCCTTCGGGCAGACGCTACCAATGCCGCCTCACCGCCAATCCCTGGGGGCAGGCTGCGCCAACCTCCCACCCTACTCTTCGCGGAGGGCTCTGCCGATCGCGGAGGGCTGCCGAACGGGAAGCTGCTTCGCGTCTACGCTCCTCACTCCGCTCATTGCACTCCGCTCACCCGCTCTACTCATCTCCCCCTCTCCCAATGGCCCCCATCTTCACCCTTAACCAGGTCAGCAAGGTCTTTGCCAACGGCACTGAGGCCCTGCGCAGTATTGATCTGAGCGTACATTCGAGAGAATTTATTAGCCTGGTGGGGCCCTCGGGCTGTGGCAAGAGCACGATCTTGCGGCTGATTGCCGGACTGGGGCGGCCGTCTGGGGGGAATATCTTTTGGGGCCCTGCACCGGAGCAGCGAAATCTGGCGTTTGTCTTTCAAGATGCGGCCCTGATGCCCTGGGCGTCGGTGCTAGATAATGTGCACCTGCCGCTGAAGTTAAAGGGAAAGTCTTTGCGGGCTGCTCGGGCTGCGATCGCCCAATCCCTTCAGATGGTGGGCCTGCAGGGTCTCGAGGATCGCTATCCCCGGCAGCTATCGGGGGGGATGAAAATGCGGGTATCGATCGCCCGGGCCCTGATCACCCAGCCCAACATCTTGCTGATGGACGAACCGTTTGGGGCCCTAGACGAGATGACCCGCAGCAAGCTCAACAGCGATTTGCTAGATCTTTGGGCGCAGCAGCAGTGGACGGTGGTGTTCGTGACGCACAATATCTACGAGGCCGTATACCTATCCAGCCGAGTTGTGGTGCTGGGGGCCCATCCGGGGCAAGTGGTGGCGGATATTCCCATCGAGGCTCCCTATCCCCGACGGGATCACTATCGCACCTCGCCTCTGTTTAATCGCTACTGCCGAGAAATTCTGGACTGTCTGTCCGGGACTGGAATGTCCTCTGCCAATCCCTAGATTCTGAACCTATGGTTCTCCACGATTCAGCTTCCCCGTCTAATTCTGGCTATCCGCCTCGCCATCGAGACCGGCTATCTTCTCCGGCTGGCTGGCATCGGCTGGTGTCAGGGGAGGTGCTGGCCCCAGTGCTGGTGGGGGTCGCCATGCTGGTGCTGTGGCAGCTGGGGGTCTGGATTTTTCAAGTGCCCGAATATCTGCTGCCGGGCCCTATCCGGGTGGCACAGGCCCTGGGTCAGGAATGGTCCGAGCTGTTTCCGGCGTTGCTGATCACCCTGGAAATTACGGTGGCTGCCTTTGGGGCTGCCACGGTGTCAGGACTGCTGATCGCCGTGCTATTTACCCAGAGCAAGTGGATTGAGCGCAGCTTTTTTCCCTATGCGGTGATTTTGCAGACGACGCCGATTGTGGCGATCGCCCCTCTGATTATTGTCTGGTTTCAAAACAGCACCTTTGCCGCCCTGGTGGTCTGTGCCTGGATTGTGGCTCTATTCCCGATTATTTCTAACACCACCCTGGGCCTCAATAGCGCCGATCACGGCCTGCAAAACCTGTTTCAGCTTTACGGGGCCAGCCGCTGGCAAACCCTGCGCTATCTACGGCTGCCCAGCGCCATGCCCTATTTCCTGGGGGGATTGCGGATCAGCGGCGGACTGGCTCTGATCGGGGCGGTGGTCGCCGAATTTGTCGCCGGTACCGGCGGGGCGCGATCGGGGATTGCCTATCAGATTTTGATGTCCAGCTACAACCTGCAGATTCCCCGCATGTTTGCGGCCCTGATCATGACCACCGGTCTGGGGGTGCTGATTTTTGTGGCCCTGACCTGGCTCTCCGGTCGGCTGCTGAGCCATTGGCATGAAAGCGCCATCCATCGAGAGAATTAGGTGATAACTGACGGTATTAACCCATGAGCTGCGTTCCTTTCGTTCACGTTCCCGATAGCCCTCACTACTGGCTAACCAATGGTCGGATTCCCAAGGCGCTGCTTGCCTCCACCGATCAACTCACAGCCTTGCCGCAGTTTCTAGACGACCAGCAGGAGGAGCTAGTCGCCGCTGACATCGAAATCCGTGATGGCCGCATCAGCGCCATTGTGACAGCGGGTGAGGCCCCTGACTCCGGTCTCCGCTGTGACCTGGGCCAGGGCTTAGTGTGGCCCTGTTTCGTCGACATGCATACCCATCTGGACAAAGCTCACGCCTGGCCCCGCACCCCCAATCCCTTAGGCACTTTTGCCGAGGCGCTAAAGCAAGCCAATCGCGATCGCCAAGCCTACTGGCGACCAGCCGATCTCAAACGCCGCATGGACTTTGCTCTGGGCTGTAGCTATGCCCACGGCACCCGTGCGGTTCGCACCCACTTAGACTGCCTCGAAGACCAGGCAGAAACCAGCTTTGCAGTCATCGACGAGCTGCGATCGCAGTGGGCTGGCAAAATCGACATTCAGTTCGTCAGTTTGGTGCCCATTGAATTTTTCCTGGAAGACAGAGCCCCTGCCCTCGCCCAGTTGCTGGCTAAGTATGGCGGCATTTTAGGGGCCGTCACCTATGCCCATCCTCAGCTGGAGGCCCAGGTGGAGCGGCTGTTTCAGCTAGCCTCTGACTATGACCTGGCGGTTGATCTCCATGTGGATGAAAGCCTCGACCCCGAGGATCAGGCCCTAGGGGCGATCGCCCAGATCAAGCTGCGGCAGGGCTTCGAGAACTCCGTCGTGTGCGGCCATGTCTGCAGTCTCTCGGTGCAGTCCGAATCAATTGTCAAAACGACCCTGGAACAGATCAAAGCCGCCGATATCAGTATCGTCAGCCTGCCCATGTGCAATCTCTATTTGCAGGATCGCCATCCGGGCCGGATGCCTCGCTACCGGGGCGTCACCCTCCTCCATGAACTCCAGCATCAGGGGATTCCGGTAGCCCTAGCCAGCGACAATTGCCGGGATGCCTTCTACGCTTACGGGGATCATGATGGGCTAGAGGTGTTTACCCAGTCGGTGCGGATTGGCCATCTGGATCGGCCCTATGGCTCCTGGCCCCAAGCGGTCACCGTCACTCCGGCGCAAATCATGGGCCTGGCAGAATCGGGGCGGCTAGGGGTGGGAGCATCGGCAGATTTGGTGCTGTTTAAGGCCCGCAGCCTGAACGAGCTGATTTCCAGAACCCAGGGCGATCGCGCCGTCCTGCGTCAGGGGCAAGGAATCAATACCACCCCCCCTGACTACGCCGAGCTAGACGATTTGATGGGCTGGGCTTAGGGTTCTACCGGCCGGTCATTCTACCCAGGGCAGAATCACCGTAATACAGGTGCCCTTAGCGCTACTCTCCACCTTCAATAGCCCCCCGTGGAGCTCAACGCAGGTTTTAACTACGGCCAGCCCCAGCCCTGTTCCAGGCACTGACCCGACATTTTCACCCCGATAGAACGCCTCAAAGATTTGATTTTGGGCCTCGGCCGGAATCCCAATGCCCTGATCGATGACCCGAAATCGCAGAGACTGATCGTCCCCGGCCACGACTAGCTGTACGGGTGCGTCCTCAGGGGAGTACTTCACGGCATTGGAGAGCAGATTCACCAAAATCGAGTGGAGCAGGTTTTTATCGAGGTAGGCTTT
This sequence comes from filamentous cyanobacterium CCP5, assembly GCA_003017785.1. Taxonomy (GTDB): domain Bacteria; phylum Cyanobacteriota; class Cyanobacteriia; order Phormidesmidales; family Phormidesmidaceae; genus CCP5. Next base: position 6,959 of record PYEQ01000002.1, read on the forward strand.
GGTCAAGGCGGGTTCTAGGTGCAGATCCAGGGTCTGATTTGGCTGACGATCTACCTGGTCGAAAATTTGCCGGCAAAATCCCTCTAGCTCAACGATTTCCGGGGCAAACTCCAGCTTCCCCGCCTCCGCTCGACTCAGGGTAAGCATGTCGTTGACCAGCTGCCCCATCCGCTTTGCGGCCAGCTGAATTCGTTCAATGGTGCTGTACTGCTGGGCGGGAGTGAGCTGGGTCTGATTGGCCGCCCAGGACTGGGCTGATACCCAAATCACGCTCAGGGGAGTACGGAGCTCGTGGGAGGCCATGGAAAATAGCCGCAGTTTTAGGTTGCTGAGTTCTCGGGTGCGTCTGATCTCAGACTGCCAGCGGGAGAGATAAATCAATAGGCTAATGGTCACTAGCAGCCCGATTAGCAGAGTCGCCAGGGTGCCCCACAGGGGCGTCTGGGTGGTGGGGGTAAACACCAGTCGCCACTCCCGCTGGCCCAGACTAATGCGGCGATCGCACTCTTGTTCCCGTTGACACAGAGGATTAGGATGACTTGGGGCAATGGGCTCAGTCTCCGTCGTTACCCGCTGGGTTTGGGCGTCATAGAAGCCTAAAAACTGCTCGGAGGTAGGGGCCGTTTGGTCGTAGATATAAAAGTCTACGTCGTAGATTAGGTCTTGCAGGGACTCTTCAACCACGTCTGCGACTCGAAAGACTCCCAATACGTAGCCCTCTAGCTGCTGACGACGGCCTACCAGGGTGGTGGCTGGGCGATTATAAACCGGAGCAAACACCAAGAAGCTGTACTGGTCTTCTGTCGTCTCCTGAACCAGCTTGATCCGACCGGTCGCGGCGATCGCCCCCGTATCCCGGGCCCGCTCCAGAGCAATCCGCCGGGTCAGGTCGGAGGCCAGATCGTAGCCCAGGGCCAGCTCATTGTCCTGCCAGGGTTCTAAAAACGTCACCGGCACGTAGCTAGGTCGCACTCCAGCGGGAATCAGAGTCCCTGCCGAAGTCCGCTCGGTAATCGTATCCCGGCCCCCCCGGGTGGTGCTGCGCAGCCAGCGCTCATAGTCAGAGCGGGCGATCGCCGACACCTGCGGAGCCCACTCCAAGGCCTGGATTCCCGGATAGGAGCCCAGTGCCCGCCGCACGAACTGACTGAAAGCTACCCCATCCACCTGATTATCCGTTGCCCGGTAAAAGTCACTCAGGGACAAAATCAGGTCGTTATATCGATTGATGGTGCGCTGCAGGGAGGTAGTGAGGTTGTCAGTTTGGGTTTGAAATTCGCTCTGCCGGGTCAGGCGTTCCCAGCGGCCCACCCAAACAGTCGCCGCGAAGGTCAGCCCCAGGCCCAGCCCCAGGACCAGGCCCGCAGGCAGATAGCGATACACCTTTAGCGGCAATTTTACCGGCATAGTCCCTGGGGCCATTGACTCAGGGGCTAGGACCCCTGAGTAAAGACTGTAATCCCATGGCTATTTCTGGGCTAGCACCTGGGCCAGGGTTTCCAGCAGCCGGTCTACGTTTTCTGGGTGGCTGTTGGCCCCCATCAGACCGATGCGCCACACCTGACCCGCCAGTTCCCCCAGGCCGCCGCCAATCTCGATGTCGTACTCGTTCAGCAGGGTGCGGCTCACCGCCTTAGGGTCTACCCCTGCCGGCACCCGCACTGTGGTCAGGGTCGGCAGCCGAAACTCTCGATCCACGTGGCAGTTGAGACCCAGAGCCTCTAGTCCATCCCACAGCCGCTCGGCATTTTGCTGGTGACGCTGCCAGCGGGCCTCTAGCCCTTCTTCTGCGAGCAGTCGCAGGGCTTCTCGCAAGGCATAGGTCATGTTCACCGGAGCGGTGTGGTGATAGGTGCGATCGCTGCCCCAGTACTTCTGCAGCAGGCTGGCATCGAGATACCAGTTGGCCACCGGGGTGCGGCGATTCTGAAGTTTGGCGATCGCCCGCTCCCCCAGGGTAAAGGGGGAAATTCCCGGCGGGCAGCTGAGTCCTTTCTGGCTGCAGCTATAGGCCAAATCCACCTGCCAATCATCTAGAAAAATGGGCACCCCACCCAGGCTGGTAACCGTATCGACGATCAGCAGGCAGTCGAATTCGCGGCACAGGGCCCCGAGGCCCTCTAGGGGCTGACGCACCCCCGTAGAGGTCTCGGCATGGACAATCGCCAGCACCTGAGGGCGGTGGGTTTCTAAGGCAGCGCGCAGCTCCGCCAGATCAAAGGCCTGGCCCCAGGCCTTGTGAATCGTGCGCACATCCCCGCCATAGCGACCCGCCATGTCCACCAGACGATGGCCAAAGTAGCCTTTGACCGCGACCAGCACCACGTCCCCTGGTTCCACCATGTTGGCCAAGGTAGCTTCCATCGCCGCTGAACCCGTGCCTGGCACCGGATAGGTGAGCGGGTTCTGGGTTTGCCAGGCATAGCGAAGCAGATCTTGCACCTCGTTCATCAACCCCAGATAGGCCGGGTCTAAATGGCCGATGGGCTGCTGATTCATGGCTGCCACCACCGTGGGGTCTGCGTTCGAGGGACCTGGGCCAAGTAGCAGTCGCTGGGGCACCTGCAGGGGTGTCAGCGAACGACGACTCGCCTGATTAACAGTGGGTGTAGAAACAGACAGAGTGGATGCCATGACAAAACTTCTCCAGTTGGGCCTCCCTATTCTCTAACGGAATGGGCTGATCGCTAAGGGGGCTTAGGCGGATTCCTGGGCCTCGGCCTGGCGCAGCCACAGGATGAAAACGCTTCCAGGGCCCGTGGTTTCAGTGGCGGCAGGCACTAGACCGCTGAGGGCGGCGGGACTGTAAAGTTCAATGGAGCCCCCCATGGCCGCTATCAGATCCTGGGCGATCGCCAGTCCTAGACCAGTACCGGCAATGGTGCCCTCGGCCTGCACCCCCCGATAGCTGCGCTCAAATACCCGGCCCTGATCGGCTGCTGGGATTCCCGGCCCGGTATCCCCCACGGCAATCCCCTGGTACTCCTGATTCTCAACCTGTTTCAACAGCCCCGTTGCTACCCAGACCCAGGCACCCGCCGGAGAATACTTCAAAGCATTGTCAAGCAGGTTACTCAGCACCTCCCGGAGGGCTCCAGAGTCCATCCAGACTGGGGGCAAATGTTCGACTAGCCCCTGCCCCATTAGAATCTGTCGCTCCTGGGCCACGGCTCCAGCCGACGCCAGCAGCGGCTTGAGGATGTCATCCACGGGCAGGGCCTCCAGGGAAAGCTGCCCCATCAGCCCCTCCCCAGACCTGCCCGGCCTAGTGGATTCCTGGCTGTTATCAGCCGATGGCAGGGCTAGAGCGGCTGTAGACGGCTGGGTCGGCGATCGCTCCAACCGTAAATCCCCATCGGCCACCGCCGCATCAAACTGCCTGGTGAGATCCTGCAGGCGATCGCTTTCCCGGACGATGCCCTCTGCAGCCGAATAGTTCTTATCCTCAGGCTCTAGCCGTCGCAGCATTAAGCGACCGAAGGTCCCCATCGCCGTCAGGGGATTGCGAAACTGGTGCAGTAAATCATGGAAATGCTCTGACTGATGCTGCTGGTCCAGGTAGGTTTGCTGCAGCTGCCGCTGCATCCACTGGCCCCGCTGATCGAGGACGCAGGCGATCGCCAAACTACTGGCTACTTGTTCCGCCTGTCGCTGGTCGTTTTCAGCCCAAGGCCTTGGCCGCGAACAGACCAGCACCCCCAGCAGTACTTCGTCATAGGCCATCGGCAATACTAGTCGCTGCCCTGATGGCTCCCCATCCAGGCCAAGAGAGTGATTTGGCCCGCTTTTCCCTTCAAAGGGCGAGGTTATGACCGCCCCATCGGCCCCAGGGGTAATCGCAGCCGGACCAATTTGAGCCGAATCCGGGGGGGCATCTTCAGGCAGATATCGCTGGTCGGCCTCTGATCGAAGGTTAGAGCGTTCTGGATAGGCATACACCGGAATCAGAGCCGGACTGCTTTGCCCGGTTTCATCAGGCTCTACCCGGTGATCGGCCAGATAGACTGCCGTCGAGGTTACCCCCAAAGCCTGACTCAAGACCAACATCTGGGACTGGCACAGGGCAAGGAATTCAGGGCTTGTGGGGACGATCATTAACCAGGATGCTTAGATTATGAGCATCATAAACTTTTGTTAAAGTCTTGGGGGTTTTGTTCACTGATAACTTAATCAGAACCCACTGAAAGGCTTCTAGAACAGCGATCTAACGCACCTCATCAGCAATTTTAAGAGAAGTTGAAATTCTCATATTGAACCGATATACTTTGCAAGGTCTGAGGATTTTGTAACTACCACTACACCTATAGACGCTGATATGAGAGGAGGTAGGCGGTTTGGCTAGAAGACGGAAGCGCAAGAGTCGTCGTCGTTTGGAAGGTCGTCGAATACTGGAAGCTGTTCCCCAGTATAGTATTGAGAGCGGTGCTGAAAAACCAGTGACTGCTGCTCGCAACTTTATTCACTCTGAAGGCATTGCTCCCCCGGCATTGCTCTTAGTGAAGCGTAACGAGCATACAACGGATCGATACTTTTGGGCAGAGAAGGGCCTGTTTGGGGCCCAGTACGTTGAGGAAAATCATTTCCTTTTCCCCAGTTTACGGGTTCTAATCGGTGAGGATGAAGAATCACCCGCGCTGAATGCAGCCGGGGTTCGTTAATCCCAGTTGGGCCAGCGGAATTATCTAGCTAGCTTGAGTTCCTAACTGATTAAGCCATAAAAGGGCGATAGATTTAGCATCTATCGCCCTTTTGCACGATTGCGTTGGCCGAGCGGGTGAGGCCATAGATATTGTCCAAAAGCTGATGACTGAGGCACAGCCCGGCGCGCTATTGTCTAAATTAGTTGTTCACTTGCTATGGCTTCTAGCCTCAGCCGTTTGCCGTCATAGCTCAACAACAGCCGCCTAAGCTTGATTGGGCCTACAGCCTATCGATCATTGCAGCCGGTTTTGCTGTAGCGCAATCAGTTCATCTCGATGGGCGATCACCGTTACTTGACTTCCCGCATCGGTTTCTGGCGTCCCCTCCACCGTGAAAGTCACGGTTTCTTCGCGCCTCGCCCTGCGCCAGTAAAACCAGCCGGCAGCCGGGGATAGCAGCAGCAGCAGTGAGAATCCGGAGCTATAGTCAGGAAACAGAGTAGCCAGGACTAGGGCGAAACAAACGCTTCCGATACCGGCTAAGCCGGTGAGGAACACCGCCAGAAACCGGCTAGGTCTGACCAGGCCAGCCAGGATAACCGGCTGGTCTGGACCAGGATTAAGGCGATGATAGGCGCGATCGCAAAAGTAAGCCTCTAGATCAGTTCGTATCTGTTCGGGGGCTTGGTCTACGGTGAACTGGAGGGTTTCGATGCGATCTTTAGTGGAAGCCCGAATAAAAAAGAACAGGCCCACCATCAGCAATAGCGTGAGGAAAAAGGTAGAAGATAAAACCGCGTTCGTCATTGCGCCCAGAAAAAAACACCCTTCTAGGGTACGCAAGAACGGGGAATCCTAGCTTCCTTAGCCTTCATAAATCCGCTAAGTCCGGGCCTGTTGCTCGGTGGAATATTCTTCGCAGCCAGGCTAAACGCCAAAAACCTAGCCAACATTCTGCCACCGAAGCGGGCAGAATGTTGGCTAGGCACAATGGTTCGCCATCAAAATGAAAGAGTTAAACTCCTTCCGAGTCCAGATTCAAATCCAGAGAGTGACCCAGCAATTATGGGGAGGCTAATACCTGCCCTTCCTGGCAAGCCGGATCCCGGCTTTGAGTCTGCATATATTGATACCAGAGCTCAGCCAGTTCTTCAGCATGCATGCGCCAGTCTGGGTTGAGCCGGTACATGCGACGGGGTCTACCGCGGCCTTCTACCTTTTTCCAGTAGCCATCGATCGCAGACTCATCTTCTAAAAACTTGAGCGCACCATAGAGCACCGTGTCGGATAGCCGATAGTCGGGATGACGATGGCTGAGCAGCTGAATCAACTCCGTACCATAGGAGTCTCGCTGTAGCAAAACTGCCAGGACATAGCAAACAGCCAATTCTTTGTTCAGATAAACCGGGGGTGGATCCTCAAAGAACTGATAGATATCCTCGAATTTCATAGGACGACTCCATTGTTTATCCCAATGCCTTGAATCAGGCAGCTTAGGAAATTGACCGTTGCCACTGCCAGCAAATCCTGCACAGTAAAGCAATATCACCGGATTCCGATGGTTATGGGCATGATCGGCCAAAGGCAAGATTCCCTAGGACCGCAAAGTTGCTTCAGCCAACTTTGGCCAAAATCCATTCACACCGAAGACTCGGAATTTTTCGGTAGGTTAATTCTAAACACTGTTTATCCCTGAAATGAATAAATCGGGATAGACGGTAACTATCTGCAAATATTTTTAGAGATTATTAAATTTCTTTTTTCAAAAATAATTTAGCGCCCTAATTCGGCCAGGGAGAAGGCAGCTCTAAGTCGGTGTTGGGGGGCTGATTGGGGGAGCTGGTCGTGAATACTACCCGTTCTCCCCGTTGGGCGATCAGCTCAGTTCTCACCGGTCCTACGGTGTAGATCGGCGCAACGGTCACAGCTCGAATGGTCAATGGCCGACCGTAGGCTTTAATCGCTTCTAGGAATCTCAACAGAGTCTCGGTGCGATTGTCCGCCACCTGCAGGGCATCTCCAATCACCCCGTCCTGACGGGCTCGAAACTGGGCTGCTGCAATCAGAAAGTTGATCCGCTCAACCAGCTCTTGATCGCTGAGTTCCTCGGCTGTTAGGGTTGCTGTCGATAGCACCGTCCCAGCCGGATAGATTAGCTCATTCTCAACGGCATAGGTGATGACTTGGATGCAGGGTTGACTCTGGTTTTCCAGCACACAGGGCTCTCCCACTACGTAGTTGGCGGCTGAAAGGACCCTGACCAGATATTCTTTGCCGTCACTAATCTGGTTGACTAGCTGATTCAGCTCCCTCGACTCGGTTTCAATGATGAATTGACCGACAGGGGTACCGGGGGTAATCTGCCTGAGGGCAATGCGGTTGGCCTCTAGCAGCAGCTGCTCAACAAATTGATTGGCCTGTTCGGGATTGCCGACCCTCACCAGCCCTGACACCAGTTCTTGATTACGCCTGAGGGCAATGTTGCCGCGGAATAGGTCGTCATACTGCTCTTGGAGGGCCGCGACCTCAGCTTCCAAAAATTGCTGTTGGGATTCTAGCCCGGCTAGCTGTTGCTCTTTGAGGGCAATCTGCTGGTCCCGTTCGGCAATGTCTTGATCCCGACGTCTGATCTGTTCATCAATCGTAGCCTGCTGCCGGAGTAGCTCCTGACGCTCACTCTGGAGCTGTTGAATCTCTTGGTTAAGATTGCTCGCCTGCTGGGAAACGGTCACGAGCTGTTGACGGGTACTTTGGAGCTGCGATCGCGTTTGCTGCTGCTGCTCGTAGGCGCTCTGGAGGGATTGGTTAATCTCTTCTAGCTGGGCCTGGGCCTGCTGCTGCTGAGACCGCGACGCTTCCAGCTGAGATTCCACCTCGGTTTGGGCCGATTCAGCCTTAATTAGTTCTTCCCGGGCTGATTCTAGATCTCCCTGAATTTCGCTCAGCTCAAACACTCCAGTCCTGAGCTGACTGCTAATGCCAAACAGCAGAGCCAGGGTCGAAGCCGAAATCACGCTGCCGGTGGCGATGCTGACGACAGTCGCGGTTTGCTTGGGGCGTAGGTTAAATAAGCTGAGCCTGGCTTTGCCAACTCGCATGCCGATGCGATCGCCCAGTGTCGCAATCACCCCTCCCAGCAGCAAAACAGCCAGTATTAAGACATATCCAGAAACCATGCGATGGCGATGCGCAGTTCAGATACACTCTACTGCATGGTTAAGGAGCTAGGTGAACTGCTGACTGAGGTTGACCGGGTCGTGGACGGTGATCTTCTTCTTGTGGATAGAAATCATGCCTTCCTGGCGCAGATCCCCGAGCAGCCGAGTAACGGTCACTCGAGTTGAACCAATGGCTTCGGCGATCGCCTGGTGGGATAGCTTGAGGTCGATGGTAATGCCTTCTTGACTGGGAACACCGAAGTCGCGACACAGTATCAGCAAGAAGCTGACCAGACGAGAACCCATATCTCGATGGGCCAGGGTCTCAATCATCATCTCAGTCTGCAGAATGCGAGATGATAGCCCCCGCAGCATGACCAGGGCCAGTTCGGGATTTTCTTCCAGAGCCTGTTCGACCTGTTCAATGGGCACAGAGAGTAGGTCTACCGGAGTGAATGCCACGGCATGGTAGAAGCGATCGGAGCGATTGCCGGTGATCAGGGAAAGCACCCCAAAAACGCTGTTTTCTCGGAGCAACGCCACGGTAATTTCTTCTCCCGCTTCGTAGACCCGCGAGAGCTTGACAGCTCCTTTCAGTAGAAAGTAGACCCGTTCTGCCGGATCCCCCGGAAAGAAAATTGTTTTCCCTCGCTCATAGGACTCCACTACCGGAGGAAATGCCCCCCCTGATAGCTGCTTGAAGACGCTGGCGAGTGGTTTTTCCTGAGTCACTACCATAAAAGCACGCTACAACTGCCCACATATTTGATACCTGGAACCGAGACTAAGGTGAGATACCGGTATCTGCTGCATCCCATCGGTAGAACGGCAGAGAACAAAAGCAACTGTCCGTTTGCCCAGAGAACTTATACCTAATTAGGCCTAAAACACTCCCCTCAAAAATGTCTTAATGCAAGCGTTCTATGACTTTAGATTACTTAACCCCAAGCCTTTACCACCTGTTTGTATAGCAAGCTACCCTTTTGGCCAGTCCTCTGCTTTTAGGGACGAATGATAGCTAAATCGAGCTTTTTCAGCTAGGCGCCCCTGCTGATCCCCAGAATATTTTTGAGTTTCCCCGTCAAATCAGGCGCTAAAGGCAATCCGACGTTTTGTGAGAGGACTTAAATTTTAGCTACTGAGGCATACCCGACAAAAAGAGTCGGGTATGTTTGACGCTGTTTCTCGCCCGTGCTACTATCCGCAAAGCTTAGGTAGCTGTAAGGCTGTCTTTATTCAGCGAGTTGACTCCGGAGGCGATATTCATGACCCAGGCCCTAGATACTGCGATCGCGCAACACCCTAAAACTCAAACCTTTACTGCCCTACGCTGTCGTGAGTGCGGGGAAACTTACGACCTTGGCGCCAAGCATGTGTGCGAAGACGTCTGCTTTGGCCCCCTGGAAGTGGCCTATGACTATGACGCCATCCGCCGTCAGGTAACTCGGCAGACCATCGAAGCCGGGCCAAAATCGATCTGGCGCTACAAAGAATTTCTGCCCGTAGTCGGCGATAATCCCATCGACGTTGGCACCGGCATGACCCCGCTACTCCAGGCCAATCGTCTCGCCCGTCGCCTGGGTCTGAAGCGGCTCTACATCAAAAACGACGCCGTTAACATGCCGACCCTCAGCTTCAAGGATCGGGTAGTCTCCGTCGCCCTCACCCGCGCCCGCGAGCTGGGATTTACCACCGTTTCCTGTGCTAGCACGGGCAACCTCGCTAACTCCACCGCCGCGATCGCCGCCAATGCTGGGCTGGACTGCTGTGTGTTTATCCCCGCCGATTTAGAAGCCGGCAAGGTGCTTGGCACCTTAATTTATGGTCCTACGGTCATGGCTGTAGAAGGCAACTATGATCAGGTCAATCGCCTCTGTTCTGAAGTTGCCAACACCCAGGGCTGGGGCTTCGTCAATATCAACCTGCGCCCTTACTACTCGGAGGGGTCAAAAACCCTGGGCTATGAAGTCGCCGAGCAGCTAGGCTGGCAGCTTCCCGACCACATCGTCGCGCCCCTGGCCTCTGGCTCCTTGTATACGAAGATCTATAAGGGGTTCCAGGAGTTCATTAAGGTCGGCCTCGTAGATGATAAGCCAGTGCGCTTCAGCGGTGCCCAGGCAGAAGGCTGCTCTCCCATTGCCCAAGCCTTCCATGAAGGGCGCGATTTTATCAACCCGGTTAAACCCAGCACCATTGCTAAGTCCATTGCCATTGGCAATCCCGCCGATGGTATCTATGCCCTGGACATCGCCCGTAAGACCAACGGTAATATCGCCGCCGTCAGCGACCCTGAAATTGTTGAAGGCATGAAGCTGCTGGCCGAAACCGAGGGCATCTTTACGGAAACGGCCGGTGGCACCACCATCGCCGTGCTCAAGAAGCTGGTAGAGTCTGGCAAAATCGATCCGGAAGAAACTACCGTTGCCTACATCACCGGCAATGGTCTCAAGACCCAGGAAGCGGTTCAAAGCTACGTTGGTGAGCCCTTACACATCGAGCCTAAGCTCGATAGCTTTGAGCGGGCCCTGGAACGCTCCCGTACCCTCGACCGCTTAGACTGGCAGCAGGTTATCGTCTAAATGTCTTGGTTCAGGTTTAGGGTCGAGACTGCCAGACAGTTTCGACCCGTCTTTTTGGATAGCTCATTCCGTCTGTTTTCAGTCCAATCTGTTTTTAGTTAAGTTGCCATTGTCAGACATGTCCGTTAAAGTCTTGATTCCCACCCCCCTGCAAAAGTTCACCAACAACGAAGCCGCTGTCACCTGCGATGGTGGCAATATTGTGGAGCTCCTGGATGCCCTAGAGTCCAACTATCCTGGCATCAAGGCTCGCCTCTGTGACGATCAAGGAGAGCTGCGTCGATTCATCAATTTCTACGTCAACAGCGAAGACATCCGCTTTTTAGACGGCAAAAGTACTGCCCTCAGCAGCGGCGATGAAGTCAGCATTGTGCCGGCGGTTGCAGGTGGCTAACAACTCAACCTTAGGCTGGATATATGCTTTGATCTGCTCTGTCCTGGTGGTGTTCAGCTGGATGCCGATCGCGATCGCCCAGGCGAATACCTACCCTCTGCCCCTCTCTTTCAGCAACGCTGAGCTTAGGGGCAGAGACTTTTCTGGCCAGGAACTGAGGGCGGCAGAGTTTTCGAATGCCAACCTGGAGCGGGCCGACTTTAGCCACGCCGATGCCAGGGGCGCTATCTTTAGTGGATCAACAGCCACCGGCACCAACTTTCACGGCGTTGACTTCACCACTGGGATGTTGGACTTCATGAGCTTCGTCGGAGCCGATCTGAGCGACGCCGTATTGGTGGATACAATTTTACTGCAGTCGTCCTTCGAAGATACCGATATTGCCGGAGCTGATTTTACCGGCGCAATTTTAGACGGTGCCCAGGCGCGATCGCTCTGTAAAACCGCTACCGGCGTCAATCCTCAAACGGGGATTTCCACCCGAGACTCCCTTGGCTGTCAGGAATGATTGTTTGAAAAATGGGCTGATTAACCGGCAATCACCCCAGCACCAGTACCTTAGTCGGGGTGATTGCCTGGTTTAATGCCTTTTTCCAGGGACCTGAACCGATAACCTGGCGGCTGGTTGAATTTGGCGGCTGGTTAGAAGAGAGTACCGAGCTTCCTAAAACGGCAGCTTTTTCTTGCTAGCTTTCTCACTGTCGTATTCCAGTTCCTTCAGCTTTTTCATAATCCGACCGAAATATTCCTGCATGTACTCTTCGAGAGTCGTGATTTCACTGCGATCGATACCGAAAGTCTCATAGACTTCATCCATGGGAGCATCAATGGGCTCACTGCCCGCCACGACCTCAACGAAGGCAAGGCGATCGGCAAAATTCCAGCCCCACTGAAAAAATTGGGCGATTTTGCGAACAGCCCGAATCAATTTCAGGGACATATTTGAAACCTTCGCCGTCTGGCCAGACTTGCGCTCACAGAGTCGAATGATTTCGTAGGCGCCCCAGGCCCGGGTACCTGCCAGGGGAAAACTCCGCTTAACAGTAGCAGGCACAGATAGAGCCCGAATTGCAAAGCGGGCAGCATCTTGGGTATTAATGTAGGCCATTGGAGCGGCCTGGCCCATCACCCAAACCCCTTGGCGCTCGAGAATGGGAATAGCATATTGACCAATCAGACCCTGTAGAAAGCCGCAGGGACGCAAAATGGTGTAGTCCAGACCAGATTCGGCCAGCAGTTTTTCGGTGCAGCGCTTTACGTCCATGAGGGGAACATGGGGATACTGCTCAGCATCCAAAATTGAGAAAAAAATGAAGCGCTTAACGCCAGCATTCACGGTCGCTTCAATCAGGTTGAGCTTTCCCTGCCAGTCTACTCGCATGACCGATTCGGTAGGTCGAGCTGTGGCGGCATCAATGACGGCGTCTATGCCCTCTAGGGCAGCTGGTAGGGTCTCGGGCTTATTTAAGTCGCCCCGGATCAGATCGACGCACCACTCTCGCAAAAAGGCGGCTCGCTGGAAGCTGCGAACGATGCAGCGCACTTCGTGGCCCTCATCCAAGGCGCGACGAACAACCTGCCTTCCGAGCGTACCTGTGGCACCAACGACCAGTAATTTCATGGAATGAGGGATTGCAACAAAAGTTAACCTTGATCTAAGAATACCAGATGTCTCCCATCCCTTTGAACGGGAGACGAGTTCTGGCTATTCTTCGCCACCCTGTAGCCGCAGAATCACAAACCCCATGCCCATGCCGATCAGCACGATGGTGAAGGCGATTACACCGGTATTAAAAATTTCACTGGCCATAGAAGCTCCTATCTCAACAGCATTTGCGTTAGAACAGCGGGAGGGCAGAGTCCTCCGATAGGCTTAATTTTAGACCACTTTGGGAAGGGGCCAGGGCCATGGCTAATCAGGTTTCACCGCACCGTTTGCTGCCGCGCTTGGCATTGACGTTAGGGGATCCGGCTGGCATTGGTCCAGAGGTGGTGCTCAAAGCTTTGGGCGATCGCCCCTGGATGGCACAAGCTGAGATTACGGTCGTAGGCAGTGCCGCCGTCTGGGATCGCACCCAGCGCCATCTGGGCCTAAAGGACAGCCAGGCAGGGGTGAAGTTTTTGGATGTGCCCCTGGAAAGCACCGCCTGGGACTGGGGAGTGGAAAGCGCCGAGAGCGGCGCTGCCAGCTTTGCTTTTTTGAAAACGGCGATCGCGAAAACCGTGGCCGGGGAGTTTGACGCCATTGTCACTGCTCCCATTGCCAAATCTGCCTGGAAAAAAGCCGGCCATTTCTATCCCGGCCAAACCGAACTACTAGCGGAAGGGGCCAGAACCGATCGCTTCGGGATGGCCTTTGTGGCCCGTTCTCCCCACACCGGCTGGATGCTAAGGGCACTGCTGGCAACCACCCACATTCCCCTGACCGCAGTTCCCCAGGCCCTCACCCCGGCGGTCATGGACCTGAAACTGGGACTGCTGCTCGAGGCATTGGAGCAGGATTTTGGGATTCGACGACCTCGAATCGCGATCGCCGGGCTCAATCCCCATAGCGGCGAGGGGGGGCAGCTAGGCACGGAAGAACAAGAGTGGCTCATTCCCTGGCTGACGAGTCAGCGGCAACGCTATCCCCATGCCCAGTTGGACGGGCCTATCCCGCCAGATACTATGTGGGTCAGCCCGGCCCAGGCCTGGTATGGTCAGCGCCCCGTTGTAGCCCACGATGCCTATCTCGCTCTTTATCACGATCAGGGGCTGATTCCCGTCAAGCTGATGGGGTTTGAACGCGCCGTGAATACCACCCTAGGCCTGCCCTTTATTCGGACCTCGCCGGATCACGGCACCGCCTTCGACATAGCTGGCAAAGGGGTGGCGGAGGCAACCAGCCTGATCGCTGCCATAGAGCTAGCCATCGATCTGGTCATTCACCGACGCTTAGCTTCAGAAGAACGGTCCCGTCGTCGAGGGCCAATCCCCCAGGGCCTTGAAATATAAACCTTTTGTAAAGAGCCGAATGAATCCATCCATTCTCAAAGAGCTCTTAAGTAGTCTTTTTCAAGCTTAAGAAGCTATAAAATGGCAAAAACGCGAATTTTCCCGGCACTAACGGCGATTTAAAACATTTATTAATGATCGGACTGCGATTTCCAGGAGAAAATGACTGGATACGCGATCGCCATCTCCTCAAGAATATCTGTAAAATCAGATACAGGAATCCATAAGAATTGTTTCAGCTTCTAGGCGATTCTTGTCTGACCGATTAACTGCAGTTGCACAGTGTTGATTATGCTTCAGTCTCTTCGATATACCATTGACGCCATTCGTGATGAGGCCCGCAATCTAGTTCATCAGGGAGTGGTCAGTCGTCAGCAGCCGATCTACACCCTCTGCCGCTTCATCCCTGCGAGGGAATGGGCGCTGGTAGAAAGCGAACTGGAGGTAAACGGATTCTTACTACGCGATCGTGTCAGCGATCTGGTTGGTCGCGAAGATTGGGACAACGACTAGAGCAAGCTGAGCTGTTGAGGCTGATCGGTTAGCTCTTTTCTGCTAGCAGCCAGTTGATCCCATTTCAACGGGGGCAGATTTGCCCCCGTTTGCTGTAGCTGATGGTAGACCTGACGGGCCATGTCGGGGGAATTGATTTCTTCAGGACAGTGGGCAAAAAAGTAAACTTCCCGGCCCTGATCGAGCCAATGCCTGAGTCGGGGTATCCATGCCTCCCAGTAGGGCCGATTGCTAGGCAGGTGAGGGTGGCCAATGTAGCGAACGATAGTAAATGGCGCTGTGATCACCGGGTGGAGCGGCAGTCTGGGTTTCCTGCGCTCAGATCCCATCTGAGGGTCTGCAGCCCCTGGCGTTTCATAGACGGGTCGAGTGTCTAACAGCACTCGACCAACCCCCAAAGTCTGAAGCAGCTGATTGAGGTGTTGAGCCTGGGAGGGCTTAAACCAGTCTGAGTGGCGCACCTCTACCGCCAATGGCCAATGATGCCGGGGCCAACCGTTAAGAAACTGAGTCAGATCCCTAGCTCTGGTTGGTCCGTAGCTGGGGGGAAGCTGCACCATGATTGGCCCCAGCCTCTGGCCCAAGGGCAGTAGAGATTCGGCAAAGGCGATCGCCGCGGGTAAACGGGGCAGCAAGGGGCCCTGATGGGAAAAAAATTTGGGCAGCTTAGGACAAAATCGAAAGTCATTAGGCATCACCGCAGCCCAGCGACCTACGGTGTCAGCACCGGGTAGGGCATAAAACGTGGTGTTGCCCTCCACGGCGGTGAGGCGATCGCAATAGTGCTGCAAAAAGTCCTTTGACTGACTGCCCGATGGATAAAATCCGCCGACCCAGGGCTTAAAGGCCCAGACTGCGCAGCCGGTGTAGTAAGGTCCACTCACGGGATTCAAGGGATTAACCTAAACAACCGAACAAGTCTCTTCAGCACATTATTTTTCAGTGCACTAGCACTATAAGATGCCAAGGAACCGCAGCTGCCGATAGGATTCAGGAATACGACAGTGGCATTTAATAATCTGGCTGCGGAGGAAAAATGCCACACTTGCTACGTTGAACCAATCTACGGCCAAAACAGCACTTTAGAGGCGATCGCCCCATGCCTTTTCTACACGTTCCTCCCAGCTGGCAGCTACCCGCTTCCCAGGCAACCCCTGAAGCCACCTACTGGAATCGGCGCCGCTTGATCAAAACCATGGTGGGAGCAGGCATTGGCAGCATTGCCGTTTCTCTAGGAGCCTGCGCAAGGGAAAAAACCATTGATCCAGGCCTCGCCAAGACTCTCGGGCGCCCTCTCAATAATGTTCAGCGCAACCCGGCCTTCGATAACCTGGACCGTGACATTACTCCCCAGGCCTACGCCAGCAGTTACAACAACTTCTACGAATTTGGCGGTACTAAAAATATTTGGCCCAACGCCCAGGATTTGCCCACGGATCCCTGGCAGTTAGAGGTCACCGGGCTGGTCAAGAACCCCACCACTTACGACCGGGACGATCTTACCCAACAGTTTGACCTCGAAGAGCGGGTATATCGGTTTCGCTGCGTCGAGGCCTGGGCCATGGTAGTCCCCTGGATTGGGTTTCCCATGAAGCGGCTGCTGGAACAGGTAGAGCCCACCCCTGAGGCCAAATATGTCAGCTTCACCTCATTCTATGACTCTGAAGTGTGCCCAGGTCCGGCCTGGGGGTTTGCCCGCAATCTGCCCTGGCCCTATGTAGAAGCCCTCACCATCGAGGAAATGGCCAATGAGCTGGCTTTCTTTGCCGTCGGCATTTACGGCCGTACCCTACCAAAACAGCATGGCGCTCCCATTCGCATGGTGGTGCCGTGGAAATATGGCTTCAAGGGGGGCAAATCAATTGTGAAAATTGAATTCACTGCCCAGCAGCCGGCTACCTACTGGAACACGATTTCTCCCAATGAGTACGGCTTCGAGGCCAACGTCAACCCAGAAGTGCCCCATCCCCGCTGGTCCCAACAGACAGAACGGCTACTGGGCGAGGGGACCAACCCGTTTGACTGGGAGAAGGTGCCGACTCGCCTTTACAACGGCTATGAAGAATATGTCGGATCACTATACGCCTGAGGCCAAAGCCCTGGCTCGATTCCTATGTCTGCCGCTGATTGGTGACTGGCAGATGGTCTGCTAGTCACCAATCCAGGGGTCACAATCCCGATTCCCTAACTTTATAGGTGTGTTCTTCGATTGGCAGGTTGTCACAGTCCCAGTCACCATAGCGCAGCTGGAGACGTTTCTCGCCGGCATAGTCAACTAGCTTGCCGCCGTAGCGTTTGGCATCCAGGCCCAAACTTTGAATCTGGACCTTGCCGTTAAATACGGTGGCGCGGGCTAGGTAAATCACCAGGTCATCCCGAGACGGGCGATTGACAGTTGTACTGGCCGTTAGATGGGCCAGGCCACGCTCATCCATTTCTTGGGACAGGGCCATGGCGGTATTGCGAATGCCGCGAATAGCCACAATATTCGCGGCAACGGCCATGGTGATATCGATGCCGTCGTCGGTCAAAATCGAGTGATTGGACAGATATTGAAAGTTGCGTTCCCCTAAATCACCGCGAATACGACGGTGAATCAGGTTTTCAGGATAGTAGTGGGTCAGGGCTCCGACAATTGCCCCGCAGGCAGCCCTGGGTTCTCGCCAGGGTGACTCACGGGTTTTGCCATACACCTGCTGTCCGTTCTCCCGCAGGCGGCCTACGTGGGTCTTTAAATCGATCGCCACCAGGGAAATCGACTGGGGATTCCCTTCATAAATACGGCGCTTCAGCTGTTCATCGAGCTCGTGGGCAACGGTTACATGGGCTAGGGTAGCGCCATTGTCAGTGCCTCCCCCGGCAGGGAAAAACGCCTCTAGCTTCAGTTCGCCAATTTCAGAGAGGGTTGCAAATCGGGAAGCTACCACATCCCGATAGCGTTTGGTAGCTTCTCCCTGGTGGATACGATCGCCACAGTTGGTATAGGCCAGGGTCGTCACGACGCTGGGCAGGCTCATGTCGGCTCCACAGGCTTTGATGTCCGTAGGGCTAGAGGCTGCAAATTGGAGCTCATCCCGCAAAATTTGCAGACCGTTGATCAGGGCATAGCGATCGCTGACGATCTCATTGAGATAGTTGTGATAAGCATTTCGCTCCATCCCAAAGCTGCTAGAAAGCTGCCAGAAACGAGCGACCCTGGCCTCTGTCGCAGCCGCATCAAAGGGCAAAGACATTCAACAACCCCTCTGGGCAGATTACGCCTTCAATCATGCCACTGGGGGACTCCCAATGAGACCTGCGCCTAAGCAATCGCTACAGGATTACCGCCGATTTAGCTGGTTCGGTCTATTTATTAGCCTATTTAGAAGAAGAGAAGGCCCCTCGGATTACGTTGGTTCGCGGCATCCCCTGACGGCGGGCTATTTTCCTCATCCGCCATCGCCGAATTGCCGCTGCCTGGCGTTGAATCGGGGTTAAATATCCACTTTCTACCCCTGGTTCAGCCATGGAGGGGGTCAGCTGGTGGGTATTCATGCAGGCTGATAGGGTGTCAAGGTAGGGCTCGAGTTCTAAGGCTCTGGCAAGCTCGTCGATGCTGGTGTAGCGATCGTCTGGAGCTGCTTTCAGCATCCGCCGCAAAACTTTTGTGAAATGGGGGCTCAGGGTAACCGAGCGCTCCCACTGAATTTCCCCTGTGTGGGAATCAACGCCGAACTCAATGGGACCCCTGCAGGTGAGCAGATACAGACAGGTCATGCCGAGGGCATAGATATCGCTGCTAAAGCAAGGCCTCAACGCTAGCTGCTCCGGGGGGGCGAAACCGGGGGTGCCAACAAACTGGGTCATCGGAGATTGACACACACCGGATTCACCGTCTGACAAAAACTCCCGCACCGCACCAAAATCGATCAGCACTAGGCGATGGTCGTCCTGGCAGCGAATGATGTTGGGAGGCTTGATATCTCGGTGGATAATCCGATGCCGGTGCATAAAGCCCAGTACCGGGATGATTTCGCGAAGAAACTCCTTTACCTGGATTTCACTCTGGCGGCCTCGCTGACGAACTTCCTGGGCGAGGGTATCGCCATGGATAAACTCCTGGACCAGATAAAATTCACCGTTCAGGGTGAAATAATCTAGCAGCTGAGGAATCTGGGAGTGACTGCCCAAACTGGCTAGAATACGTGCTTCTCGGCGAAAGCGGACCTTAGCCCGCTCTAGGGATAGGGGATTTTGGGTCTTAGGACACAGCTGTTTAACGACGCACAGGGGAGCGGAGGGGAGCTGCATGTCCTGGGCTAAGTAGGTGACGCCAAATCCGCCCCGCCCTAGGACTCGTAAGATCTTGTAGCGTTCTCGAAATAGCTGGCCAGAGCGACAGTAGGCGCGAATTTCCGAATTGGCGGCTCGACCCTGGCGAACCCCTGAAAGACTAGTGGGTGAACTATACATGGTGCCCAAGACCCCGACAAGTTGAGGAAGATAGGGGGCTAAGGTGAAAGATAGATGGACCCAAAGCCCAGAAAACTTAAAGGCAATATAGCATCAGTTGCTAGTTTTCCTGGGATAGGTTGCATACAGGCTCACCTTAAATTATTCCCATGTGAAGTTGCTGCTTAGCGTTTCCGGTCGGGGAATGCTCTCGGCAGCCAGAAGCGAAATTCGCTGCCCTGACCCAGCTGACTGATCACGCTAATTTCTCCCCCCTGAACTTCCACCAGTCGGCGGCAGATGGTCAGACCAATGCCTGTTCCCCCTGAGTTGCGATCGCGGGAGCGATCAGCCCGCCAGAATCGTTCAAACACGCTGGGTAAATCGGCCTCTGCAATACCGCTGCCCGTATCTCGAACGGCCAGCCACACCCGATCGGGTTCTGCCTTGGCCTCCAGGGTGATTTCACCGGATTCCGTATAGCGTAGGGCGTTGCCTAAGAGGTTGACTAAAATTTGCTCAACTCGCTCCGGATCGGCTTTGATGGCAGGCAGATCAGACGGAGCACTAAGGCGGATTTCGATGGGGCGATCGCCCACCTGATCGGCAAAGCCCAGCACTAGGCTATGTAATAGCGGCGGCAGGTTAACAGTTTCAGTTTGAATCGGCAGATAGCCGGCCTCCAACTTAGAGAGCTCCTGGAGATCGTTGACTAACCGCTGCAGCCGTCCAGCTTCCCTAGCTAGCCGCTGGTACAGTTCAGCAGAGGGCTCTACAGTGCCGTCACCTAGTCCTTCCAAATATCCCTTGACGATCGTCAGGGGGGTCCGCAGTTCATGGGTCAGGTCGCTGACCAGTTCTCGCCGCCGCTGTTCTACACCTTCTAAGTCAGCGGCCATGCGGTTGAAGCTATTGGCCAACCGCTGAATTTCGAGAATTTCTGAAGGGGGAACTCGCTCAGAGAGATGGCCCGCTGCAAACTGGCGAGTGACCGCTTCCATGTGGTCGAGGGGACGAATAATCCGTCGAGATACCCAGTAGCTGAGACCACCGGCAGCCCCCGCCCCAATCAACACCGACCAGAGCATGCCTCGGGTCCAAGCAAACTCGAATCCCTGGATGAGCTGAGTTCTGACCTGACGGACGCTGATGCCATAGCCTTCGATGCGCTCTAGAGAGACCACAAACAGCCGGGGAGAATAAAGCCAGCCTACGCTGGCCAGGGTAATAATTCCCACTCCCATCACCGCCAGATGGGAGAGAAAGAGTCGGCTGCGCAGGCTGGGCTTTGCCATGAATGCTACTGAGTATCTGCCAGACCTAAATCAGGCCGGGGTTTCCTGAAGATCGGGTTTTTCTTCCGGCAAAATTGCTCCCTCTACCGGGCAGACCTGGAGACAGATACCACAGTCGATACAGGTTGCAAAGTCAATCCAGTACCAGTCAGTTCCCTTAGTGTTTTTACCGGGACCTTCATGGATGCAGGCCACTGGGCAGGCGTCTACGCAGTCAGCGACACCTTCACAGACATTGGTCACAATCGTATGGGGCACGAAACTCAGCTCTCCTAAATTTGATCTCACCGTTGATCAGCCCTAGCTAACAGCAACCCGCTACCAGGTCGCCGACTGGGTCCAACCGTTACTACGCTAAGCTAAGGTCTCGATTTCCGGCAATCCGTCTGCAGAAATCCAGGCAATCCGGCGAATTCGGCGGGTTGCTGCGATCGCCTTAATCTGATCGCGATCCTGTGCGCAGCTGAGCTGCACCTCTACCCGCACTAGGCTGGTAGCAGTCCGAATGGTTCGGGCATAGGCAAAAGCAGCGGCGGCGGCCTCTGGCTGGAGGGGAACCACCAGCCACTCAGTAGGCTCAGTCTCCGTAGGCAGCTGGCTCCCCTGGAGCAGGACCTGGTGTAGAGCCTCAACACTGAGGCTAAAGCCAATGCCCGGAAAACCCTGATGCTGGGGGTGAAAGACCCCCAGCAGGTTGTCATAGCGGCCCCCTTGGCCCAGTACCTGACAGCTTTGGTCGGTGCGGTGAGCCACTTCAAAGGTCAGGCCAGTGTAGTAGTCAAAGGTCTGAATTAGGCTCAAATCCAGCACAATATCTGGCAGCTGGGGAGAACTTTCCTCGGGGCGATTTGTTACATCCCGCAGCAACGCAATCAGGGTCTTGAGACGGTTAACCTGCTCCCGCTCAGGGGCAGAAAGATTGAGCGTGCTGGTCTGCTGGAGAATATCCTCAGGGCGTCCCCTTAGATCCAGCAGGGTCAAGGCCCGCTGTCGCAGCTCATCGCTCAGGGAAAGGTGTTCCAGGGCTACCCGGTCTAAATGGGCGATCGCTTCCCGCACCGGCTCGCGCACCCCAGAGGGAAACACGGCCAGGAGAGATCGGGTGAGTCCAGCATCCCCTAGCATCAGCTGCCACTGGTCTAAGCCCAAACTGTTGAGGCAATCTGCTATCAGCAGCAAGACTTCCGCATCGGCCCACGCACTGCCCGCTCCCAACAGTTCGGCTCCGCACTGATAGGACTCCTGCTGCCCACCGTGGCTGCCGCGATCGGCCCGCCGAAAAACGTTGGCGCTGTAGTAAAGCCGCTGGGGGTAGGTCACCCGCGCCAGCCGGGTCACCGCCGTGCGAGCGATAGATGCGGTTAGCTCAGGTCGCAGCCCCAACTCTCCTTCGGGGGCAGAACGCAGCTCAATTACCGTCTCTCGATTGATCGCTCCCCCGGCCATGAGCGTGTCTAGACTCTCCACCGTAGAGGTAATAATCCGATGGTATCCCCACCGCTGAAAGACTTGCTCTAGTCGAGTTTCAATCCAGTGTTTTTGAGCGACATCCAGCGGCAGCAGGTCGCGGGCGCCTGCGGGAGGTTGATAAACCATTACTTTTTCTTTCCACCAAATAGACCAAAAAAGCCGCTGCTAGACTTCGAGTT
Source organism: filamentous cyanobacterium CCP5 (assembly GCA_003017785.1). Lineage (GTDB taxonomy): Bacteria > Cyanobacteriota > Cyanobacteriia > Phormidesmidales > Phormidesmidaceae > CCP5. Next base: position 28,612 of record PYEQ01000002.1, read on the forward strand.
TTGGTCAGATGCCTTTGCTTTCTCGGCAGCTCCCTGCTTACGCTGGAGGTGTTTTTGCACCTTTTGAGCTAGCTCATTATCCGGCTGAATGTCTAGCGCTCGCTTAGCATGAACGCGAGCCATGGTATTTTGCCCCAGCTTGACATAGACTGCCGCCAGCTGACCGTGGCAGTCGGCACTATCGGGATAGGTTTTGAGCACCTCCCGTAGCTCTAGCATGGCCTGGTTATAGTCTTGCTCACGCTCAAACATCCTAGCCCGCTCTAGGTAGCTTTCGATAATTACTTCCCGATTGCGCTTGGGCGGCGGTGGAGCCGCCTTGGCAGCTGAACGAGCAGCCGTTGGAGCCGCCTGGGTCGGGGCGGTGGGCTGGGACTGGGCATCCGCTGAGCTGCTTTGCTCTCCTCCCTGCCCCATGACGTAGACCAGATTCAGTTCGCTAATCTGCCCAATAACGTTGGCAATGTCCTCCAGGGATTCATACTGGCTCTTGGTCAGGCTACGGACAGCAGTCAAGTATTCATGCTCAAGGTTTTTTGAGGCCAGCAAAGTTTTAGCAGCGTCGGAGGTGATTTCCGGTGCCGCTGGGGTTCGGCTCAGCTGCTGGCCTTTCATGCGCAACAGCAGAGTATGCTCAGCCGCCGCCTTTTCCTGGCTGAGGGCTTCATAGGCAGGATTTACTAATTTTGAGAGCAGTTCGCTGGCCATTTGCCTCTCTTGTTCCGAGGCAGCCCTGAGACTATCTGGGTGTAGACGCCGGGCAATCTGCAAATATCGCTTACGGGCCTCTTTGGGATTGGAGTTGATGGCGATGCCCAAAACAGCGTGGTGATCTGAAAAGTTTTCCTTAAACAATCCCTGGTCGATTTTCATGCCAACTACCCGCACTGACCTGTGCAAACGACGACTGATTGAGGACGATTTTAAGTCAAGCTATCTATGGCTGAGAATTCAGGGTTAATTCTCAGTAGCTCATAATCCACGCTGCTCTGGCCCATCCTAACGTTCTACCAACAGGCCTGCATTAAATCAGCCGTCCTGTGTAACTAGATGTATCACCAGAACTTCATAGCTAGATTTGTTCCGCGGCTAGCAGCTGCTCTGATTGGGGATTAAACTCAGCCAGCGGCTTGACCTGTTCCAGCACCGACATCATAGCGGGGTGGATTTGGCCGTTGGTAGCCAAAATGCGACCTGAACTGATGTCGAAGGGCGACCCGTCATAGGCACTAACCTGTCCACCGGCCTCTTCTACCAGAATGACGCCGGCAGCCAAATCCCACGGTGACAGTCCCCGCTCCCAATAGCCATCTAGACGACCGCAGGCAACATAGGCTAGGTCAATGGCGGCAGAGCCTCCCCGTCGGACTCCCTGGGTGAGGTGGGTGAAGTGGCAAAACTCGGCATAGTTATTATCAAGGCGATCGCGGCGATCGTAGGCAAATCCGGTCACCAGCAGGCTGTCCCTGAGCTGGGCTGCCGATGATACCTGGATTGGCTGGCGATTGAGGCTGGCTCCTAAGCCCTTAGCCCCGCGAAACAGCTGTTTGAGAATGGGATTATATATCACCCCAAGCTGGGGCTGCCCGTCCACTAGTAAGCCAATGGAAACCGCACAAAAAGGATATTGATGGGCATAGTTAGTGGTCCCGTCGAGGGGATCCACAGCCCACAGAAAGGAACTGGTAAGGTCATCCCCTCCAGATTCTTCGGCCAGGATGGCATGGTTAGGGGGTAGATGCCGCTTCAGAATTTCCAGAACTACTAGTTCTGAGGCTTTGTCGGCTTCTGTTACCAGATCCCCAGCGCGGCCTTTTTCCTGGATGGACTGCAGATTGCCCCAATAATGCTCCAGAACGGCGCCCCCAGCCAGGGCAGCCTCGGTGGCAATGTCTAACCAGCGGGGTAGATCAGGGGACGGCGGCACCATAGGGAGAAAATTTACCTAATCGTCTTCTAAAGGCAGTCCGACTTGAACTCTGCCTTTGCCAAAATACCGCCCAAACTGCAGCTCGTAAACCTCGTCCTCGTCTTGGGTTTCAACTTCCAGGTCGCTACAGGGATAGCTAACGCAGAGCAAAGCATAGCCTTGACGACGGAGATCCGGGGAGAGTCCCATGGCCTCAGGCTGATGGACCTGCCCCGATTTAATCCGTACAGCACAGGTGGTACAGGCCCCATTACGACAGGCAAACGGTAAATTGATCCCCTGGTTTTCCGCCGTCTGCAAAATGTAGCGGTCTTCTGGGACGTTGGCGACATAGTCGCGATCCTGCTGGCGATGGTGAATGTGGATTTTATGGACAGTCATTGTTTGGCTAAATTAGGCCCTAATAGGCTATTTGTGGGGACAGAGCGCTGATCTTAAGGATGATCTAGACGCAGACCTTTCTCTCGGAGGAACATATCTGGTAGGATAACAATCCTGTGAGTCATATTCACATCCCCCATCTGGAGAGATGGCCGAGTGGTTGAAGGCGCAGCACTGGAAATGCTGTTTAGGGGCAACTCTAACGAGGGTTCGAATCCCTCTCTCTCCGTTTTGATTCCTCTGCTGCTGATTGTTCCTTAGCGGTTTACACCTGCGGGGAATAGGTCCTAGATTCGCTTGACCTTTTTGGGTTTGCCGATTAAGCGCTCGAGCTTCATAAAGGCTAGTCCCAAGGTAACGAGAACCACGCCAATCCACTGGATGAAGGCCAGATTGGTTTTATCCCCAGGGATAATCAAAAAGGCCAAAATAGCCGTGACCACCGGACCACTGGAGGCAACGATCGCTGCCTGGGCAGCCCCCATCAGCCTAACTCCAAAGTTGTTGAACAGATAGCCTAAAAGCGTCAGCACCCCCAGCATGATTCCACCGAGATAGAGCCCCCACTGGCTGCTGGGTGGACTAGGTTCGAAGCCCAAAAATGACCCGACAATCAAAATCAAGCTGGTCAGTACGAATATAGTGCTGAACTGCAGCAGGCTAACGGGCACCGGATGCAGTCGCCGAAAGCTAAGCTGCATGGATACTAGATACAGGGCAAAGGCCGCACTGGAGAGCAGGGCCGAACCAACCCCCCAAAGGGACACGCTGCCACCGGCAATGTCGACACTAATGCGCGGCAGCGCCGTAAACACAATACCCATGGTAATGGCAAACATCACCACCAGCCGCAGGGGAGTGGGGCGATCGCCAAAGAGGAACCAGGCCAGGGGCACGGTAATCAGCGGATACATAAACAGTAGGGTAACTGCGACTCCGGGGCCAATTTCAGAGATTGCTTTGTAAATTAAGACCTGAGACATGAACAGGAAACTGCCGCTAGCAATTACCTGAAGCACAGGACGCCGATCTTCGCCGCGGATGAACTGGCGCATGTCTCGCCAGACCCGGGGATAAATCCGTTCCGCTAGGACCATCATTAGCGGCAGTACGACGACCATTCTGAGCCACAGCAGCAACAACGAGTTGGTGATATCTAGGGGGAGGGTAGCAGCCACGGGAAACCGCCCTAGCAGCTGCCCACCGAAGCCAATGATGCCGACCAGAACGTTATGGACTGACAGAGCCAAGGTGGACAAAACCACTAAGATGAGCCCTTTCTGCAGATGGGAAGCCGGCTTGGGGACTGGCTCAACTGGCTGATCAGCGGTCTCTGTCGAGAGTTGCCCTGGCACTGACCTGGGCAGCATCACTCGGGCCTCACCACTGGCGATCGCCGGATCAAGCTGGTTAGTACCAGTGGTGAGGGCGCCCTGACCCGGATGGCTGACTGGCGGGTTCGCTAGCTGGGTCTGAAGCTGCTGGCTAAGGCGGTTGATCAGGGCCGCCAAAATGGTCTCTCCCTGCTGTTCTAGGCTGTGCATCCGGGTCATCTGCTGGGAGAGCGCGCCCTGGTAGCTTTCAATATCGCGCTCCAGGGAGCGGAGGGTGGCGTGCAGGGTTTGGTCGAGGGAGTTAAGGGTCTGGTGGGTCTGCGGCAGAGCTGGCTGACCGTCAGAGAGGCTTTGGCTGGTGAGCGTTTCTTTCAGCTGTCGCTGTAGATGGGTGGCGATCGCCTGGGCCAGTCGTTTAGCCCAAAGCTGCTGCTGGGCCTGCTGCTGATCGGAAAGCACCGACGCGTAGTCTTGCTGTAGGTCGGTATAGCGGGTTTGCAGCTGCTCGTAATCCCCTTCTAGCTGTTCGATATCGCTCATGAGTTGCGATCGTCGTCGCATTAGCTGATCGATATCTGTGGTGATCTGACTGGAGAGATGCTGCTGGAGTCCCCTCAGCTTTTCGGTAATCAGATACAGCTGCTCCTCGGCAGAACTGTCTGGGGGAGAGTGACTAGGTGGCTGGTTGGGGGCTTGGTTTTCAGACGAACCCATCTTAGTCGGCCTCGAGTGGCGCTACCTGATATCCGGGTTAGGTAGATGAACTTGATGCTATTGTGCTCAAAATTCTAGAAAGATCTCAGAAAAATTCAACTTAAACCCTCTCCAAGTCTACAAGTCCAGAAGTGGAGTTTTGCCCAAGAGAAACTACAGTTCTTGAGCTAGATAGGGTAAAAGCAGGCGGAAATTCGCCCTTAAGCCGCCCCGAAGCTGCTGACTCAAACAGTATCTGATAGGATTAGTCTCCAGATTTCCAAACCGATCTTCCTGGACGATTGCCTTTGTGGCTAGATTTAGCCTGCCCTCAGAGCTGCTGAAGGCGCGCCTATCGCGTCGGATTATCTTTTGGGTGTTTCTCAGCATTGTGGTGATCGAGGCAATTATTCTGGTGCCATCGGTCTACCGTCGTGAGCGGGAACTGCTGAACTACCTTAAAGCCCTATCGGCAGCCCAGGCTAATGGTATTTTAGCGGCTAGAGACCTCGGTACCATGGGGACGGCTCCCCTCCTGAACTATCTAGGGCGTTTGGAGAGTAATCCGGCTGTTAAAGGGGGGGCTCTTTACAGCCAGTCTGGCCAGCTAGTAGGTACCTTTGGTGAACCGCCCCGACTCACCTGGCCTCAGATTCAGGCTGGACGAACGGATCACTATTGGCGACGGCAGCGCCGTTATGATGCCCTCTGGGAGAGCATGTCAGAACTTGAAGATGACTATCTGCTGGTCATTCGCCACGATGCCACCTGGGTTCAGCAGGAGTTTTACAGCTTTATCGGGCGGATTACCGGGCTGGTCTTGATCATTTCTGTGTTCGTCACCGGAGCCACTATGGTGGTGCTAGAACGCCTGCTGATCAAGCCCGTATTGAGGCTACGGCAAGATCTCTTAGCGGCTGGCAAAGCTATCCACGAAGATCAGCAGGTCCGTAATCTGACCTGCACGACCTACAGGAATCGTCAGGATGAATTAGGAGACGTGATCGCTGCATTCAACACGATGCTGAGCCAGATCGAAGAGGCGATCGCCACCCGTAAGCAGAGCGAAGATCGGTTTCGGGCCCTGGTGGAGCAGGCGGTTGATGCTTTTTACGTGGTTAATCGCCAGGGCAATATCATCAATGTTAATCAGCAGGCCTGCGATAGTCTGGGCTACAGCCGCGAGGAGCTGATGGCTCTAAAAGTTGGAGATATCCAGCAAGATTTTACCCAGGCAGACTTGACTAAGGTTTGGCAGCAGCTTCAGCCAAACCGACCGATTAGCCGAGAGGGCTGCCATCTTCGCAAGGACGGCAGTCAGTTTCCAGTGGAGGTGCGCATCGGACTGCTCCAAGGCCGGGATGAGGAGTTAATTCTGGCATTGGTCAGAGATGTGACCGAGCGCAAGCAGGCCGAGCAAGCCCTGGCTCGATTAGCAGAAATTGGCGAACTCGCCGCCATGATTGTCCATGAGGTTCGTAGCCCGCTGACCACTGTGCTCATGGGCCTGATGTCTTTTCGGCAGATGGAGCTATCAGAACGAGCCCAAAGACGCTTGACCTTGGCATTGGAAGAATCGGAACGGCTGCAAATGCTACTCAACGAAATCCTGCAGTATGCTAGGGAGCCGACTTTAGATGCGGGCCTGTTCGATCTCAACGCTCTGGTCCATGAGCTGGTCGGGATCCTGGGGGAGATGCCGGCAATCAAGGACCATGCTCTAAACCTGACCCTGCCCCCTGGTTCTGTCATTGTGGAAGGGGATGCTAATAAGCTTAAACAGGTTTTTATCAATCTAGTGGTTAATGCCTGTGAGGCCAGTCCTGCCGGGGAATCAGTTACCTGGCAGGTGGCCATCGGCTCCCGTAACCAGATTACTATCACCATTCACAACCAGGGAGAGCCGATTCCTCCCGAAATTTTGCCTAAGCTGATGCACCCTTTCTTCACTACCAAGTCCTCTGGCAATGGCCTAGGGCTGGCGATTACCAAGCGAATTGTCGAAGCCCATAAAGGGCAAATCGAGTTCTCCTCATCGGCCGAGGCCGGGACAGTCGTAACCGTAACATTGCCAAGGGTCCAATCGACCCAGGCCAGGTCCCAGCTCTAAAACGCATCGAGATCTAAGGCCTGGGAGCCGCCTTTCTCAATCAGCAGCAAAATTTTATTCAGCTGAGACCAGATCAGCAGGGCACTAAATACCGTCAGGGGGACTCCCATGGCATAGGCAACCTTGGCAGAAAATCCAAAGCTCTGAATGCCGGAGGCGAGAAAGACGCAAATGCCGCTGCAAATGCCGAAGTAGGGAAGCTGCAGCGGGAGGCCCCTGAGGGTGGCCAGAATGCGGGTTGACCGGTTTCGATTCCATTCTTTAACGGAATCTTGCAGGGTATTGTTGAAAGCGGTTCCAGAGGCGATCGCGGCCAGCAGGCCAGCAATCAAGAGCACATAGGGCGGTTGGGGATACACGGCGTCTCTCGTAACGGGTATGAATGGGCAATGGCGCTGCCAGAACCGGACTGACGGACTGGCGAACCAGGTCAAACCGGATTCTAGTATAGTCGCGGCCGGATATCTAGGTGAGAGCGGCCCATCAGATGGCTCAGCGTTCCTGGAAAGCTCCCCGGAGATCGGCCATAGCGGGCACGAGTTCGGTGGCCCGCTCCAGGGAGTAGTCGGTTAGCACATCCCAGGCCACTCCAAATATCCGCGACGGGGTCAGATCGTCTTTAATCAGATGCCATAGGCGCTGCACTTCCTCGGTGTGGAGTCGTTCATCTTCAGTGAGGGCCAGCAGCAGCAGTCGCCGGAGAGCACTGCCTTCCTCAGACATCAGGTAGCGCAGGCCGAGACCGGCGGTGGGGAGTAAGTCAAAAGAGGTATCGCTGCGGGCGATCGCGATCATATTCTCCAGCCGCTGCCACTGGAAGCGACCGTCTTTGAACAAGACCTCCAGCAGTCTGCGCCGCAGGGAAGCCGTTTCGCCCATTAGCAATCGACGGGACACGTAGGGATAGGCCACATCGACAATTTTGAACTGGGGATTGAGGCTGAGGGCAAGGCCTTCCTGGGTGACGAGGGACCGAATAATCAGGGCAAACTTGGCCGGTACCCGAAACGGATAGTCATACATCAGCTCAGAAAACTGATCGGTAATGGTCTTGAAATTAAAGGCCTGCACTTCCTCCCCCAGGGCGCTGCCGAGGACGGTTTCGAGGGCCGGAATAATCGGTTCGGGGTTGGTCTCGGGGGTTAGAAATCCCAGACTGACAAAGTCCTGGGCCAGGTTGCCGTAGTCCTGGTTGATCAGATGCACCACCGAATCCACCAGGGTCTCTTTGGTCTCCTGGGGCAGCTGGTCCATCATGCCAAAGTCAATGTAGGCCATGCGGCCATCGGCCATGGCAAACAGGTTACCCGGATGGGGATCGGCGTGGAAAAAGCCGAATTCTAATAGCTGTCTGAGCCCGGCTACGACTCCGATCTCAATCAGGGAGTCGATATTCAGCCCGGCGGCTTGAATCCGTTCCGTATCGGTGAGCTTGATGCCGTCAATCCATTCCAGGGTCAGTACCCGGACGCTGCTGTACTGCCAGTGGATAGCAGGGACTTTAATTCTGGCGTCACCGCGAAAGTTGTCGGCAAACCGCTCGGCGTTATGGCCTTCGTTGACGTAGTCAATTTCTTCGAACAGCTTGATGCCAAACTCATCGACGATCAGCCGCAAATCATGGCCAAGGTTCAGGGGCAACACTGTTTCCAGCCATTTAGCCGCCCATCGCAACAGGCAGAGATCTCGGCAGAGGGTATTGACCAGATTGGGCCGCTGCACCTTGACTGCGACATCTTCGCCAGAAAACAGTCGGGCCCGGTAGACCTGCCCCAGGCTGGCGGCGGCTACGGGCTCTGGGGAAATACTGCCAAAGATTTCCTGGGGCGGCGCTCCCAGATCAAGCTCAATGATCCGAAAGGCAACCTCGTTGGAGAAGGGAGGCAGCTGGTCTTGGAGGCGGGTGAGCTCTTCTAAAAAGTCTCGTCTTACCAGGTCTGGGCGGGTGGAAAGAGCCTGGCCAATTTTAATGAAAGTGGGGCCTAACTCGATCAAAGCCTGCCGGAGCTGAACGGCCCGCTGGGAAATGTTGGCATTTTCTTGGCCCCGCCAGCGATCGAGCTGCATGGCCAAAAACAGGCTGCCGAGACACCAGCTGACCTGCAGAATCCGCCAGAGGAGCTGCCAGGGCCGTCGCCAAAAGTACCGCGCGATCGCCTCGGGATCGTATCGACGGAAGGGAGCCGCAGGGGAACTCTGCACGATTTAGCCTCTAGCTAGCAACTCATATAGAAATATTAAGCCGAGCCGAGACTCTAGGAGTTAGCGAATTGGCTTAGCTTAAGAGCCTGTCGGGGCTGCCCTGCACTTGAGGCGCAGGGAAATTGATAGGCTTCTTAACATAGTATAGAAAACTACAAAACCCTTCGCGGCAGAAAAAGGCTGAATGGTCTGAGATTTCCCATTTTTTTCTGTAGGCATCTGTGCATGGGATCCTTGTTATCTACAGGTAACAGTTCTGTGAAATCAACAGCTGACGCTCCAGGATTCGGGTTGGCCTGTTGAACACCAGGAGCTTTGCGGTTGCCCTACCCGTTGCCGTAATTCCCTCGATATGGCCACTGTGTCCACTGTTTAGGGCAAAGTGCTCTGCCCAAGATTGACTGCGAGGGTTGAAAAGGAAAGTAATCTCTCCAGTGGCCGGGATCGTACGTAGCGAGATCCGTTCCTTTATGGCGGTTATAAGACAGGCAAGATAGGACCAAGTTGTCAGCGGTTGTTTGGCCTCCGTGCTTTTGAGCGATGATATGGTCTACCTCATGGGTGTAGATAGAGAAGTTCTGATGAATCAAGCCATATTCGCATCTGCCTTTGGCTCGATCACTCACGAATTGCCGCAGAACAGCAGAGATTTTAGCAGCGCTTATGGATTTCCAGAGGCCATTGCTCGCGCTTTCATAAGCAGCATTAGATGCTCAAGCTGCTCGTAGGCATCAAGCTCAGCGACTTCAGATTCGCTCAGACTTCCTTCTCGATTTTTGTCTAATAGGGAACTAAGGCGATTTTGGGCGGCGGGTGAGACTTTAAACGCGATGATGTCTTGAGAGGTGGGGCGCGTGACTAGAAAGTCAAGGACTTCAAGATAAGCTCGGGGAAATTCTGATAGGGTCGCCGTGGAGATCGCTACAGATGTTGCTGCAGGGCTGTCCGTTCTCACGAGTTGGCTCAATAGCTCGGGCAGGCGATCGCGAAGAGGCTCTAATTGTTCTGCCAACTCGTCGGGGATTTGAATGGTTAGCTCAGCCATTGCACGCTCTTGAATATAGTTGGCTTGTCTTGACCTCATTTGAGATCCGTTGCCGAATCTGCTGGAAACGCGGCAATAACTAAGGCCGCAGAAAACGCAGTTGAGAAAGTGTGGTGTGAGTTGCGATCACCGCCAAGCATCAGGCTCAATGCATTTTTGAACTGCAGTGAATGCATAGAAGATCCAGATTCTCAGGCTGCTCCCCAAACAATCAAGTGGGTTAGGCTTTGGGGAACACGTTTCGAGAGTCTCCAATGGCTAGCCGTCTCTGGAAATTTCTGACTATCCCAGTTCAGGATTTGGTGTCGCTAGATGCAGCAGATAACACAGCAGATGCTGCCGATGCGGTGTTGGGACTGGCTCAGGTATTGGCGGAAGAAGGGCCGAATGTGCAAAGACTGGCTCCTTTAGTCGGTCAGTTGGATTCCTTGCTGGATGCTTTGAATTCGCCTTTGGGCAAAGTTGTGGAGGCGAGCTTGCCATTTGTTTCGATCGCCACCGGACTGCTGCGGTTTTATCGAGAGATCACAAAAACTGAGCCGACTCTGGCTCAATCGGTAGCTCTGATTGCTCAGTCAGCTTACTTGGAGAGCTTTCGAGAACAGGTTCAGAGGCTACCAGAAAAGACACGAGTTGGGCTGGTTGCCGCAAGCCAGAAAAATCTGAGTCTGACCGCTGAGATGAAAGCCCTCGGCGACCTCGAAATTTCTGACAAAGAGGCTCGGCTGGCGACGTTACATTTTCACGAATCGGCTCTAGCTAAAGCATTTAACGCGGCTCTGCGTTCACGACTCATCCAGCTACGAGCTTCGGAGCAGTCCGCACAGAGGTTTACAGAACAGGTAGCCCTCAACACCGAACGATATATGCGAACGGCGATCGCAGAAGCCGGGGACTCTGTGCAGCGCGTAACCGAATGGTACCGAGTTGGTGGTGATGCAGTATTTGAGAAGTACCTCAGCATCGACACCTATTTGGAAGAGTGGATTGCTCCAAAGCCCCATGAGCCGGTATTTGCTGAAGCTTTTTCGTTCAAAGACATCTATGTGCCGTTGAAGGCTCAGCTCCTAACCGCTGCTGGGGAGTCCGATCGCTCTGTACCAGTGGTGCTTGAGCAGTGGGTGCGACGGCAGCTAAATGACCCTGAGCAAACAGATCGGGTGCTGTTTATTCAAGGCGGGCCGGGGCGAGGTAAGAGTGTATTCTGTCGCATGTTTGCCGACTGGGTGCGCCGCCATGAGCATCCCCGCTGGACGCCGATTTTGATTCGCCTGCGGGATGTGGCAGTGCTCTCTAGGGACTTTGAGGAAACCCTGGCTAAAGCAGTAGACCGGGATTTTGCTAAGACCGATCCGGGCTGGCTGAGCGATCGCAACGTCAATTTCCTCTTTATTCTCGATGGCTTCGATGAGCTACTGATGCAGGGCCGCACCAGCGTCGGGCTAGATGAGTTTTTGACTCAGGTAGAACGGTTTCAGG